>CAYYSM010000056.1:0-10407 GCA_964474225.1 uncultured Hyphomicrobiaceae bacterium | reverse complement strand
GCGCGCGCATCAGCTCCTTCTGGGCGCGCGAATAATGCACCAGATGCATGAAGCCGCGCACGGCCTGGCGCGGAGTCTCAAAGGACGGAATATCGTTTTCGGCGAACATCTCCCGCGCCTTGGCCGGGGCTTCCGAGCCCAGCCAGTTGGTGACCACTGGCACGCGGCGGCCGGCCTGGCGCTTCTCGTTCACCGCCTCGATGACCGCGCGCGCCGTTTCCTCGCTGGAGGCCAGCGCTTGCGGGCAGTTCATCACCAGCACCGCCTCGGTCTCAGGCGCGGCAAGCAGCGTGCTCATCGCGTTCTTGTAACGCTCCGCGTCGGCATCGCCGATGATGTCCACGGGGTTCGCGCCGGACCAGGTTGCCGGCAGCACCGCATCGAGCTTGGCCTTCGTCTCGTCCGACAGCTTGGTCAGTTCGCCGTTCTCGTCGGCAAGCGCATCCGCCGCCAGAACGCCCGCGCCGCCGCCGTTGGTGAGAATGGTCAGCTGCTCGCCCTGCAGCGCGCCGATGCGATCGGCCGTCTCCGCGGCGATGAACAGCTCATCCAGATCGGGCACGCGCAGCACGCCCGCCCGCCGGAAAGCCGCGCCGTAGACCTTGTCCGAGCCGGCCAGCGCGCCGGTGTGCGAAGCCGCGGCCTGCGCCGCGCTCTCGTGCCGGCCGGTCTTGATGACGATCACCGGCTTTGACCGCGCCGCGCGCCGCGCCGCCGACATGAATTTCGGCGCGTTCTTGATACCCTCCATATAAAGAAGCACGGCCTTGCTGGAGACATCGCCAGCCAGGTAGTCGAGCATGTCGCCGAAATCGATATCGGCCATGTTGCCGACCGAGGCCATCAGCGAAAAGCCGATCTGCCGCCCGTTTGCCCAGTCGAGCACGGAAGTGAGAAGCGCGCCGGACTGCGAGACCAAGGCGAGATCGCCGGGGATCGGCGCGGTATGCGAGAAACTGGCGTTCAGCCCCGAGCCGCCCATCAGCAGGCCAATGCAGTTGGGCCCGAGAATGCGCAGTCCGTGCGGGCGCGCAGCCTCCAGCATCCGCGTTGCCAGTTCGCCCTCGATGCCCGCGGTCAGCACGATCGCGGCGCGGCAGCCCTTGTCGCCGAGCGCGGCGATCAGCTCCGGCACCGCTGGCGCGGGAATGGCGATGACCGCGAGGTCCGGCGTGACCGGCAGATCATTAGTGCTGGCGTAACACGGCTGGCCCTGCACTTCCTTGTGCTTGGGGTTGACGAACCACACCGGGCCGTTGAACCCGCCGGACAGCAGGTTCGCCGCGACGGTCGCACCCACCGAGCCGGGCCGTTCGCTTGCGCCAAACAGAGCCACGGAAGACGGGCGGAACAGGTAATCGAGATTCTGTATGGTCATGACGCGCTATCCTACGCGCGCAGTGTCGCACGTTTATGACGCAGTGCACAATAGCCCGGCGTTACTGCGCAGGCACCATGCGCCGCGATATAACCATTTCCGAAGAGAAGGATTTGAGGAAGGCGCGGTATTCATCGTCGTTGCGCAGGATTTCCCCAGCCGAGCGGATCAGCAAGTCAACCTGCTCCGCCGCCAGCTTGAAACGGGTGGGGATCACGTCAAGTTTCTCGCGCACTGTTTCATCCGGCATCTGGTCGAAGGCGACGCGGGCGGTAAAGAAATCCAGATCGTCGCATTGCCAGTCCGGGCCGACGCCCGCGATACGCCGCGCCTCGGCGCGCGAGAGGCCGCAACGATAGTCGATCAGCACTTGACGCCATTCGGAGACCGCGTTGCGGAAATAATCGTAGGAGCCGCGCATGTTCGCGTCGATCGCCGTGTCCGACACCGCCAGGATCAGCTCCTGCGCCTCCGGGCCTTCCGGCGTTTTCGCCCAGTCGCCGGCGGGCGGACGGCCGGCATCGACAATTATGAACAGCATCCGCTCGATGCGCAGCGCCTCCGCCGGCGTCAGCGGCTCGTAAGGCTGCTCGGCGGCCAGCCGCGCCAGCACCAGCCCGCTCAGGCCAAGATTGTCGGTCAGCCCGCCGTCCAGCAGCTTGACGAACTGCACCTCCTCGTTTTCGCGGTAGCGCTGGATCGCCTCTGCGTTGGCGCGCAGCACGGCCGGGGCTTCCGGGTCGCCCGCAATGCGCGGCACCCAGGCGGGCGTGTCATAGGCGCAGTCAGGCGCGTAGTTCTTGAGGACGACCGGCGCGAACACCAGCGGCACGGCGGCAGACGCCGCAACGGCTTCCGACAGCGGGAAGCTTGCGAGATCGCTGCAGATCGCCCCAAAGGTGTGCCGATTGAAAATGAACGGCGTGCGGTTGTAGATGTCGGAGGCGTTGATCCACAGGATCGGGCGTCCCTTCTTCATAATGTCGCCGAAGGTCGCGCCCTTGAACAGGTTGCGGTCGAGCCAGTCCTGCAGGCCGGTCCGATCGTTGACGCCGCCGACGCTGGCGCGGATGACGTTCGCAAGCGAAAACGACGTCCGCAGCGACTGCTCCACATTCTCCAGCAGGAACGTCTCGCGGAAGTCGCGCAGCATCTTTTCGCGGCGCAGCGCGAAGGCCGCAGCCGTGACGGAACCGCCGGAGACGGAAGAGAGGAAGTCGATTTCCCCGGCCAGCGTCACGTCGCGGCTGCCGTCGACCACCTGCGTGCGGTTAAGCTCCTTCAGCACGCCGAAGGAAAACGCCGCCGCGCGCGTGCCTCCGCCGGAAAAGCTGAGACCAATCAGCGTGTCCGACATGCCGGTGTCAGCCGTATTTGCGGGCGCGGCCTCAGCCCGGAGCGCCTGGTTCAGCGGCTCGTTGTCCAGCGTCGCCCCGCAGCCGCTGAGCGCCAGCAACCCGGCGCCAGTGAGCGCCGCGAAGATCACCTTTACGCCGCGACGGAAACGCACACGCATACGCTCAACAATCATCAAAGAGGGAACCGATGCATCTGATGGTGGCGCGGGTGGCGTTCTCGACCGCGCCGGCTGTGCCCTCGGCGGCGTCGCGCACGCGCTCGCCAATGGTGCGCGTGGTTTCCACGGTCCGGTCTGCGGCCTTCTCCAGACTTTCCTCGGTCTGCCGGGCGGTTTCGCGCGTCAGATCGACGACCGTCCTGGGCGGCCCGTGCTGTTCAAGCTCGCGCTCCGCCTCGCGCGCCTGATCCTCCGTGCGCTCATCCGCCAGCGGACCCGGCACGCGCGCCGTCGCATCATAAACATAGCTGCGCGGCGCGCCCTGGCATTGTTTTTCCTTGCGCACGGCGGCACATGTGGCGTGGTCTTCGTCCTGCGCGATGCGCGAGGCGCAGAAAAAACCAAGCCGGCGCTGATCCGCGGGCGCGTCTGCCCCGAGAACACTGCAGCGATACGTCTGTTCGGGCCCCGTGCAACGGATGCAGATTTCGCCGGCCTGCGCGCTTGCAAGGGCCGCGCAAAGCGCCGCGAAAACGACCGCAGCCGGCAGGATCGTGATGCGCATGGTTTGATATCGCCGGATCATCTGGTTTGTGCTAGGACACGTATTAACAATGGTTGCGTTGCGCGCCAGTTTTTATATTTCGTCGTGCGGCAACAGATGTGACGCTGCCGTTGCCTTGCGGCGATTTTGGGACGAAGCGGCGTGCAGGAGCACAAATGGTCGCAGTCCGAAGCGCCTCAAGCCGGTGTCACACGGCTGAAATATGAATCGGGTTTTGTTGCCGGTTAACAGGATCTCACGAAGGTGCAGGAGCGAGCCCTGACAGCGCAGCCAACGAAACATTATCGGACGCTTTTCCTGTCCGACATCCATCTGGGCACCAAGGCCTGCCAGGCCGAGGCCCTTCTCGATTTCCTCCGCCAGTTCGAGGCCGACACCATCTATCTGGTCGGAGACGTCGTTGACTTCTGGCGGATCAAGCGCAGCCCGCACTGGCCCCAGGCGCACAATGACGTCATCCAGAAGCTGCTGCGAAAGGTCCGCAAGGGGTCGCGGCTGATCTTCATCCCCGGCAACCATGACGAGGCGCTGCGCCCGTATTGCGGCCAGCAGTTCGGCGGGGTGGAGTTCAAGCTCAACGATATCTATGAAACGGCCGATGGCCGGCGCTTTCTGATCATGCACGGCGACGAGTTCGACGTGGTGATCCGCTACGTCAAATGGCTTGCGCTGTTGGGCGACTGGGCGTATGTCACAGCGCTGGGCCTGAACACCGCGTTCAACAAGGTGCGCAGAACCTTCGGGTTGTCTTATTGGTCGCTGTCGGGCTATCTGAAACACAAGGTGAAAAAGGCGGTGAACTACATCGGCGACTTCGAGAGCGCGCTGATCGGCGAAGCGCGCCGCCACAATGCCGACGGCGTTATTTGCGGGCATATCCATCATCCGGCCATGCGCCAATTCGAGGATATCCTTTACGTCAACACCGGCGACTGGGTGGAAAGCGGCACCGCTGTCGGCGAGACGTGGGACGGCAAGCTGGAGATGATCCGCTGGATGGACGTTTCCGGAGAGCAGAGCCAGGCCGCTGAACAGCAAGACATCACCAAAGCCGCTTGACGGCTCGGAAGAACCGGGCAAGCCAGCATTGAATATTCACTCGCAGCAGCCAATGCGCCTCCTGGTGGCCACAGACGCCTGGCATCCGCAGGTCAACGGCGTCGTGCGCACCTATGAGCATTTCGCCAAATACGCCGAGGCAATGGGGCACACGGTTGCATTCCTGACCCCCAACAGCCGGCCGAGCGTGCCCTGCCCCACCTATCCGGAAATCCGGCTTGCAATGATCTCGCGGCGCGGCGTGCGCAAGGAGATCGAGCGGTTCCAGCCCGATTTCATCCATGTGGCCACCGAAGGGCCGATTGGCCTGGCGATGCGCAATTACTGTCTACGCGCCGGCCAGCCCTTCACCACCAGCTATCACACGCGCTTTCCCGAATACGTCGCCGCACGCATACCGATGCCGGTGTCATGGGGCTACGCCTACATGCGCTGGTTCCACAATGCCGGCAACGGTCTGATGGTCTCGACGCAGTCGCTGCGCGACGAGCTGGCCGCGCGCGGTTTCACCAACCTCTTTGCCTGGACGCGCGGCGTCGATACCGAGCTGTTCCGCCCCAGCAGCGAGCGCTTGTTCGGCAGCGAAGCACCGGTATTCATGTATGTCGGCCGCGTCGCGCCGGAGAAGAACATCGGCGCCTTCCTCGATCTGGACCTGCCCGGGAAAAAAGTTGTGGTTGGGCCCGGGCCACAGCTCGACAGGCTGCGCCGGCGCTATCCGGATGTGATCTTCACCGGTCCGAAATTCGGCGAAGAGCTGGCCGCGCACTTCGCCTCGGCCGACGTGTTCGTGTTCCCGAGCCTCACCGACACCTATGGCGTCGTGCTGCTGGAGGCGCTGGCCTGCGGCACGCCCGTGGCCGCTTATCCCGTCACCGGCCCGAAGGACGTCATCGTGCAAGGGCGCGTCGGCGTGCTCGACGAGGATCTTGGGCGGGCCGCGCGCGCCGCGCTCAACATTGACCGTGGCGCCTGCCGGGAATTTGCGCTTAAATTCTCGTGGGAGGCCTGCACGCGCCAGCTGCTGGAAAACATCCGCATTGCCGAATCCGAGCCGCTGGAGAACTGCGCCTGAAAGCGGCTTCCCGCCCGACACGGGGGCCGGAATGAGCCAGACGCAGGACCGAAGCGAATCCGCGCGCAGCGCCGCGCCTCAGAGCAGCCCAAGACTTCCGGCATTTGAGGACGTGCTCGCCGCGCGCAAGCGGATCGCCGGGTACGCCGTCCACACGCCCGCGCTGGAATCCCCGATCCTGAACGAGCGCGCCGGCGCGCGCGTGCTGCTCAAGGCCGAGACCTTGCAACGTAGCGGCGCATTCAAGTTCCGCGGCGCGCACAACTGCATCAGCCAGATCGACAAGGCTGCGTGGCCCGGCGGGGTCGTCGCGTGCTCCTCAGGCAATCACGCGCAGGGCGTCGCTGAAGCCGCGCGGCTGGCGGGGCTGCCGGCCACGATCGTGATGCCGCGCGACGCCCCGAAACTGAAATTGGAGCGCACCCGCCGCGCAGGGGCGGAGGTCGTGCTGTTCGACCGCGACACCGAGGACCGCGAGGCGATCGCCTGCAAGCTCTGCGGCGAACGCGGCGCGCTTTATGTGCCGCCCTATGACCACCCCGACATCATCACCGGACAGGGCACCGCCGGTCTGGAGTTGCATGAACAGGCCGCGGCGATGGACGCGCGCCTGAGCGCCGTGCTGGTGCCGGCCAGCGGCGGCGGGCTTGTGTCCGGAATCGTACTGGCGATCAAGCATCTCGCCCCGGATTGCGCCGTCTACAGCGTCGAACCGGAGGGGTTCGATGATTACGCGCGATCCCTGGAAACAGGACAGCGCGAGCGCAACGCCCGCCTCTCCGGCTCAATCTGCGACTCGCTGCTGATCGGCCAGCCGGGCGAGATCACCTTCGCGCTCAGCCGGGACCTGCTTTCGGGCGGCATCGCGGTCAGCGACGACGCGGCGCGCGCGGCAATGCGCTTCGCGTTTGAGGAGTTGAAGCTGGTCGTCGAGCCGGGCGGGGCTGTCGGACTGGCCGCGCTGCTGAGCGGGCGCTTTCAGCTTCCGGGCGACGGCGCGGTCGGCGTGATCCTCTCTGGCGGCAATGTCGACCCAGAAGCCTTCTGCCGGTTGATCGCCTAACCGCGCGCTGGGGCTGTCCGGTACGGCTCGAACGCCTCGGCCAGTTCATCCAGCAGTTTGCGCGGAAACCGCGGCTCTTCTTCAGCCTCGGCCGGGGCGGCTGTCAGCTCCGGTTCAACCGCGCTCAGCCGCGCCCGCAAGTCGGTCAACACCTCCGTCAGCGTTTGCGCAGCGACGGAGTGACCGTCCACCTGGGCGCAGGACGCCTGAATATCGGCCAGCCGCGCGCGAATCTTTTCGGGCAGGCGCTGGTGCACCCGCCGGGCTGACAGCGACTCCAGGAAGCTGTTGATATCCTCCACAGCCTCAAGGATCGCTTCGAGGGGCGGTTCCGTGGCCGGGCGGGGTGTCTCGGGCTCGATGCGGGCCAACGCGTCGCCGAGCGCCGCGTCGATCTCCATCGCGATCTCGCGCAGCCGGGGCAGTTTGTCCGCGTCAAGGCCCGCGCCGAGGCTGGCCTCAAGCCGGTCCAGCGCCTCCAGCAGACGCTGCGTCTCTTCAGAACGATTTCGCGCCAGATACTCGCTCAGGAACCAGCGCCCATAATCCGAGTTCATCAGCGCGTCTTCGATCGCGCGGTAGTCCCGCTCGCCGTAACTCCAGGACGTTCCCATGACTTGCCCCATAGCACCCGCGCAAGCACAGCCGACTTGCGCCGCTCTCAGGATCGGCGGGAGGGGTTATCAAAGGGTTTAGCGAATGCGAAAAATTCGCGGAAAATCATCCGCCGGCGCGGGCCTGCCGGGCGGACGGGTCTGCGCCGTCGATGGCGGGCAAGAGTTCGTCGCGCAGGTTTTCCTCCGTGATCTGCCCGGTGATCTTGTGGATGATGATGCCGTCGCCATCCACGACGAAGGTCTCCGGCACGCCGGTCACGCCCCATTCGACGCCCGCGCGCCCGCGCTGGTCCTCGCCAACCGCGTCGAACGGATTGCCGAGCTGGCGGATGAAGCGCGCCGCCGCATCGGGCGTATCCTTGTAGTTGATGCCGTAGAGCGCCGCGCCGGGGCGCAGCTCGCGCAGTTCCATGAGATATTCATGCTCAAGCCGGCACGGGGCGCACCACGACGCCCAGACGTTCACGACATGGACCCGGCCGTTGGTCAGATCGGCGCTGTCGAAGCCGGGAAGCTGCTCGCCGTTCGCCGTTAGGCCGGGCACGGGCGGCAGGTCGGTCTGCGGCGCGGACTTGCCGATGAGCGGCGACGGGATTTTCGAGGGGTCGCCCGAATGCAGCGAGAACGCGAACAGGATCGCCAGCCCGATGAAAATCAGCAGCGGGATCAGCACTATCAACCCGCGCACGCGCCCAGACGCGCCGCGCTCATCGACAAACTCGTCGCTGCCCCAGATCTCGTCGCGTTCAGCCCAGCGATCGTCGCGGTTGTTCATTTGCGTGTTCCGTTGCTAACGCGCGTCCCCGGATGACGCGTCATCCTGCTGCAGACCGCGCGAGCGGCGCGTGATCCCGCGGCGCTCCAGCTCGGCGAGCTTGGCGCGGTTGCGCGCTTCGCCGCCGAATGCCCAGACCATAAGCGCCGCGACGACGACCACCGCCGCGGCATAGGACAGCCAGATAAATTCCGCATGCGGCCCGAGATCCATCATCCGTCCTGCTCCGCGGTTGCCGGGCCGGTGCGCGGGCGGCGCGCGGCCTGTTCGACCTGCGTGACCAGCATCGTATTGACGCGCCGGCTCAGGATTTCCCCGCGCATGGCCTTGAGATGAAGCATCACGAATAGCGAGGTAAAGGCGACCGCCATCACCAGCAATGGATAGAGGATCGAGGCATCGATGGTCGGACCGTCAAGCCGCATGACGCTGGCCGGCTGATGCAGCGTGTTCCACCAGTCCACCGAGAACTTGATGATCGGCAGGTTCACCACGCCAACAAGCGCGAGGATCGCCGTGGCGCGCCCGGCCTTGGAGGGCTCCTCGATCGCCTCCCAGAGCGCGATCAGCCCGAGATAGAGGAAGAACAGGATCAGGAACGAGGTCAGCCGCGCGTCCCAGACCCAATACGCGCCCCACATCGGCTTGCCCCACAGCGCGCCTGTCACCAGTGCCAGGAAAGTGAAGGCAGCGCCAATGGGCGCGGCGGCCTTCGCGGAGACATCGGCCAACGGGTGCCGCCAGATCAGTGAACCGGCCCCGGAAATCGCGATCAGCAGATAGCAGAACATTGCGAGCCAGGCGCTTGGCACATGCACGAACATGATGCGCACCGTCTCGCCCTGCTGGTAATCGGGCGGCGCGACGAAAAACGCCATATAAAGCCCGACCGCGAACAGCCCCGCGGTAAGCACATAGAAAAACGGCAAAAGGCGTCCGCTCAGACGCAGGAACACCGAAGGATTGGCAAGCCGCGAAAAACCGTTCATCCCAGTTTTCTAGCCTCTTCGTTGCGCCCGGGCAATTGCGCGCGTCAGTCTTTCAGCGCGCTCCCCTCATACATGTAGGTTGCCGGATTGGGGCCGCGCAGATAGCCCGTGTCAATTTTTTCTATACTCCACCCGGCCTCGCGGATCAGCAAGTCAATTGGGCGGTTCATGTGGCAGCCGCCGGCGAGCCGCCGCCAGAGGGGCGTGATGCGGTTCTGGAACCAGCGCACGCGCTTGTCCGGCGAAAGGCCGTGCTCAACGAACAGCAGCCGGCCGCCCGGTTTCAGCACGCGGCGCATTTCGGTGAGCGCGGCATGGGCATCGGGGATCGAGCACAGCGTCCAGGTGGTGACGACCGTATCGACGCTCGCCGCATCCAGCGGGATCGCCTCGGCGGACGCCTCCAGCGGATGCAGCGGGCCGGCCTCCGCCGCCATGCGCAGAAGCCGCTGCGATGGATCAAGGCCGAACACCTCGCTGACGCCCGCCCCGTAGAACGGCAGGTTGGCGCCCGCGCCAACGCCGATCTCAAGCACGCGCCCTTCCGCCGCGCCGACGATGCGCGCACGATACGGATTCAGCTCGCCGTGGCGCATCGTCACAGCGATCAGATGCGGGAGGATGCATTCGTTATAGAGGCCCATAACCGCTTACTGCAGATTCATGCGTAAGCCCGCGGCCGCGGCAAACGGCGCCAGCGCGATCGAGGCAAGGCTCAGCGCGCACAGAATCATGAACGGCGTCCAGAACGACCCCGGCCCGGTCAGCACCGCATCCATGCTTGACACGCCGAAGATCAGCACAGGCACATAAAGCGGCAGAATCAGCAGCGAGAGCAGCAGCCCGCCCCGGCGCAAGCCCAGCGTCAACGCCGCGCCGATCGCGCCGATGAAGCTGATCGCCGGCGTGCCCGCAAGCATCGTGACGATCAGTGGCCCGTAGCCGCGAATGTCCAGGTTCAGCATGAGCCCCAATATGGGCGCGAGCAGCGCCAGCGGCACCCCGACGCTCAGCCAGTGCGCGAGGCACTTTGCCGCCGCCACCGCCTCCAGCGGCAGCGGCGCGAGCGCGATCACCTCCAGCGCGCCGTCTTCGTAATCATTGTAGAAAATCCGGTCCGCCGACAGCAGCGCGGCCAGCAGCAGCGCAACCCAGAGCACGCCCGGCGCGATCCGCGTGAGCAGGTTCAAATCCGGCCCCAGCCCTAGCGGCAGAATGGCGACGACGATCAGGTAGAAGCCCAGCGCCACGCCGATCGCCCCGCCCTCGCGCCAGGCAAGCCGAAGATCGCGGCCAACGAGCGCGAGAAACGCCTTCATGCCGCCCTACCTTTTTCTTGCGTTTCGACGCCTGTCTTTGCGGATCGGTCG
>CAYYSM010000055.1:5849-10630 GCA_964474225.1 uncultured Hyphomicrobiaceae bacterium | reverse complement strand
ATCCTGAAGCACGCGCGCGTCATCAACGCCTTCTCGAACCCGACGACCAACTCCTACAAGCGTCTGGTTCCGGGCTATGAGGCGCCGGTGCTGCTGGCGTATTCCTCGCGCAACCGCTCCGCCTCGTGCCGCATCCCGCATGTGGCCAGCCCGAAGGGCAAGCGCATCGAGGTCCGGTTCCCCGACCCGTCGGCGAACCCGTACCTGGCGTTCTCCGCGATGCTGATGGCCGGCCTGGACGGTATCCAGAACCGTATCCATCCGGGCGATCCGATGGACAAAAACCTCTACGATCTGCCGCCGGAGGAGCTGGAAGGCATCCCGACAGTGTGCGGCTCGCTGCGTGAGGCGGTCGACGCGCTCGACAAGGATCGCGAGTTCCTGAAGCGCGGCGGCGTGTTCACCGACGACCAGATCGACGGCTACATCGAACTGAAGATGGAAGAGGTGGAGACGTTCGAGCAGATGCCGCACCCGGTCGAGTTCGACCTGTACTACAGCGTCTAAAGCGCGATCCGAAAAAGCCTGTCCCGGACCTGATCCGGGATGGACACCGGTTTTCGGAAAAATCGCGCTTAAACTCAAAAGGCGCTGAGGCGTTTTTCTTCCTCGCCTGACAGGGCGGCCCCAAGCGGGCCGCCCATCTGTCATTCGTCAACCTGACCGTTGACGCAACGGGGTTGGCCCATTGCCCCGCTGTCACACCTCCCGCGCAGAAAACGCAGCAGCTCAGCCGCTCCCAAGCGCGAGCCGGACGGCCTCGTGTTCCGCGCGCCCTTCATCGCTGCCATCGGTGAAAACAGCGACGGTGATTGGGGTCGGCCGGTCCGGGAAATGATAGACGGCGTTGGATGAGAACGGTCCCGCGCCGGAACGGCCGATCGCCCTGCCCGCATCGCCCATTTTCCCGGCCATCACGCCGAGGCCGTAGCCGCATTCAGTCCATGGCCGGCCCGGTATCGCTCCGCCCAGAGGATGGCGCGTGAACATGGCGGCACGGGTTTCGGCCCGCAGCAACGCATCGTTAAAGAGTGCGTGCAGCAGCCTGGCGGCGTCGCTCGCCGTGCCTTTCAGGCAGCCGTGATAGACCCAGCCGGGGTGATAGTTACGCCCTTCGGGCCAGTGAATGTCGCTGAAATCCGAAGCGCCAGCGGCCCATTGCGCCGATGAGAGCTGCAATGGCGCGAGCACCAGCTTTCGCAACGCCTCGCCGGCGCTGAGACCCGTTGCCTCTTCGATCGCTTCCCGGACGAAAAGATAGCCGACATTGCTGTAGGCCCAGCCCGCGCCGGGCGCGAAATCCAGCCGGTCCGCATCGACGGCCGCAAGGAGTGTTTCGCGCGGCCAGGGCGCGTCGCCGCGCGCGACGGCGTCGTGGTAGCTCTGGAGGCGGCCGTAATTCGGCACGCCCGCGCGATGCTGCAGAAGCTGGCGCAGGGTGTACGGCTTGCCGGGGCGTGGCGCGTCGACCGTCATGAGCCCGTCCTCAACGAGGCGCAGCGCGCAAATGGCGAGAGCGGTTTTCGTGAAGCTCCACCACGGAAACAGCGCCGAAGCCGCGCCGGCCGTTCCCGTCTCGCCATCGGCGGTGATCCACGCGGAATGAAATGCGCCCATCATCGTCGCGCCGCTCCCAGAGGCGGAGTACTGCAGGATTGCGAGGCATCGACCGAAAAGATACGCGCAGGCCGCGCCGATGATCTAGGTTAACGCGCGCCCAACGGCGCTGGCCTACCGTAGCGCCGGATCCATTCACTGAGGAGAGCATCATGGACGATGTGGAACGTCTGCTGAAGGGCACGGTCGAGGAACTCGACCGACTGCTGAACGTCAAGAACGTGCTGGGCGAGCCGATCGAACGCGACGGCGTCACGATCATCCCGATGGTCAGTTACGGCTTCGGCTTCGGCGCGGGCGGCGGCGCGGACCAGAAGACAGGGCAAGGCGCTGGCACCGGCGGGGCCGGCGGCATCAAACCGGTGGGCGCGATCGTCATCGACCAGAACGGCGCGCGGGTCGAGGGCATGCGCGGCGCGATGACCAGCATGGTCGAGGCGATCAGCGAAGCGGCGACGCGCGTGGTGGAGCGCGCGGAACAGCGAAAAGCCGGCGATCAGACCGAGACATGATCGCGGGCTTGCTCTGGGCGCTGCTGGCGCTCGTTGCGGTGCTGGCGGCTGTCGCGGTCACGCCGGTGCGCCTGCGCTGCGTTGTGAGCGGCGAGCCGAGATGGCGGGCGATCGTCGTGGCGCGACTGCTCGCCGGGCTGACGCCGCCGATCCGCGTGTTTGACAGCGCGCGACGAAGAGAGAAGCGCGCGCGAAAGCAAAAAGCGCCGAGGCCGCGCGCGCCGCGCTTCCGCAACGTCTCCCACATTGTCCAAGAGGTGCCGGCGCTGCTGGCTGACATTCTGGGGCGCGTGCGCTTCCGGCGGTTGGCGGTCGGTGCCGATGTCGGTCTCGGCGATCCCGCCGACACCGGCCAGCTTTTCGGGTTGGTTCAGGCGGCGCGCTACGCGATTCCGTCGCCCGGCCGCGTGTCGGTCCAGTTGCGCCCGGATTTCGAGCGGCTCAGGCTGGCCGGCCGGCTCAGCGCGGACGCGAGCTTCATTCCCGCGGCATTCATCCCGCCTGCGGTCCGCTTTGCCTGGCGCGCATTCGGGCCGCGCCGATGACTGTCACGCTGGATGCGGCCGTGCGCGCCGGGGATGCCGCCGTCGCCGCCGTGGTCGAGCAGCGGCTGCGCGGGTTCCGTGCGGGCGGCGCGCTGTCCTTTCAAGGGACCAAGCGCCCGGTCGCCATCCTCATCCGCCGGGGCGGCATCACGCTCGCTTTCGACGCAGCCGGCCATCCGCTGACGCCGGAAGCCTTCGATGCTCTTTACCCCGGCCTGCGCGAACAGTTTGAACGGCTAGAGCGCAATCCGAAAAGTGAGAACCGGTTTTCGGAAAAATTGCGCGGTAAATTAGGATGATAGCGCCGCATCTCGGTTCAATCAGAACGGATGCGGCGCTAGTGGAGCGAATTTGACATTTGAGTCCCGCTTGCGGCCAGGCTCTGATTCAAATGTCAAATTCAAAAGCTCCACTAGATTTGGGTGAGTTGCTAGTGGTCCTGATGATTCAGACTTTTGCTTGGGCGGGCGCTGCGCAGGGAGGCAAATGTCTGAATCGGACCACTAGCCGCCGCGCCGCCCACAGCCTAAAGAATGAGGATCAATACCAGGATCGAGACGATGATCAGCGCGAGCGTCGCGTAGCTGGTCAGCCCGGCCTTTTCCAGATATTCCGGCGCGTCGTTCACGGCCGTGCGGATCGCCGGGATCAGCAGCAGGATGCCAAGCAGTCCGAGCACGTACAGCCGCACAGGCGGAAACGGGTGGACGCACCGGCAGCCGTAGGGGTCGACGAACATCAACCCCACCAGCGTCCCGGCGACCAGGAACACGATGAAGGACAGGACGCCGAGCGCGATCAATAAGGCAAAGCGGGCGTAATCCGCCAGCGTCATGCGCACCTCCCCCTAACGACGGGGGAGAGTAAACGGCATTCGACTAAATTTATCGCTAACGGCTCAATCAGGGTTAATAAAGGGTTAACGAATCCCTCAGGCGGCCTTCCATTTGATGGAGCAGCCCATGGACGGCGTCTGCTCGGCCGGCCCGTGGCCAGTCTTGGCGACCTGTTTCATGGCCTCGAACAACTCGCGGCGAGCCTCCGGCGCGGCCGGTTGTGCGCCGCTTTCATCGAGCCGGCCGCGATATTGCAGCCCTGAATCGCGATCGAAGCCGAAGAAGTCGGGCGTGCACACCGCGCCGTAGTCGCGCGCGACCTGCTGGCTTTCGTCGTGGAGATAAGGGAAGGTGAAGCCGTGCTCGGCCGCAAAGCGCTTCATGTTCTCGAAGGAATCGTCGGGATAATTCTCCGCATCATTCGCGCAGATTGCCGCCGCACCGATCCCCAGCGCCTGCAGTTCCCGCACGTCGCGCACCAGCCGGTCGATCACCGCGCGCACGTAGGGGCAGTGATTGCAGATGAACATGATGAGCGTGCCGTTTTCCCCGCGGATATCAGACAGCGTGTAGAGCCGCATGTCGGTGCCGGGCAGTTCGAAATCCGGCGCTTTCCAGCCGAAATCACAGATCGGGGTTTTCACTGCCATGGAGTCGCTCCGTCGTTTGGCTTGGAGCCACAAGCCTAAGGCGGCCTCTGACCCATTTCAACAACAGTATTGACGCATAAGAATGAGGGGCGCATGCTTTTTGTAACCAAGGAAAGGAGGTCTAGGAAAATGACTCCACCCAAGGTACATGAGGCCGTCTGACAGTTGCGCTGTCTTCCCTGCGCGCTGGAGGGCGCATTTCCGACAACAAAATCTCGAAATGACGGGCGCAGCCATTTGCGTTAGCTGTTGGTTACTGCAAATGCGGCCCGTGAAAACTGATGCAGATCGGACAGCCGGTGTGGCGGCGCGTTCGCGCCAATGGAGAGCGGGTCGCAGCGAAAAATGAAGCACCCGCAGGCGGCATGACCGCGTAGAGCGCAGTTCGCCGTCCAACCGGCATAAATGACCGCAGACGAGGACCTCGCGGACACTCCCCGAGGTCCTTTGCTTTTTCAAAGCGCCACACGCCCGCATTCGCGCGATGCAATTGAGAACCTCAACTTGCAATTTCTCGCGCCGGGCACGTTGCCGTCGTGTTTCAGAAACTTTGGGAAATAGTTGGATTGGATGGTGGGCGCGACTGGGATTGAACCAGTGACCTTTCCGGTGTGAACGGAA
>CAYYSM010000055.1:0-5839 GCA_964474225.1 uncultured Hyphomicrobiaceae bacterium | reverse complement strand
CGCTCTCCCGCTGAGCTACGCGCCCGCAAGTCGTGGGGCGGCGTGTTCGCCGCCAATTCGCTATCTAGTGCGGCGGGGCGCGGGCGGTCAAGCCTTTCGCCCCCTCGCCACCCTCTACCGCGCGCCAACCTCGCCCAGCAGCGCCATGACCGCCTCGGGCAGTTCGGCGAGATCGGTGACGATCCGGTTCGGCGCGAGGCTTTCTACCGGCTCGGGCGAATAGCCGTGCGGCACGGCAATCGCCGGAATGCCCGCCGCCCGCGCCGCTTCGATATCAGGCCGGCTGTCGCCGACCATAACCGCGCAGGCCGGATCGCCGCCGCTGCGCTTGATCGTCTCGATGACATGGTCCGGGTGCGGCTTGCGCACCGTCAGCACATCCGCGCCAACGATCGCGCCGAAGTAGCCCTCAAGCTGAAGAGTCTCCAGCAGCAGCGTCGCGTTCGCGTTCCGCTTGTTGGTGCACACGCCCATGAACACCCGTGCGGCGGCGAAAAAATCGAGCGCGTCGATCAGGCCGGGGAACGGATGGCTTTCCTCGGCGATGTTGGCCATGTAAAACTGCGTAAAGGTATCGAGCAGCGGCTCCATATCCGCTTCGTCGGGCGCCTGCCCCGCCGAATGGAGCGCCGCCACGATCATCGCCCGCGCCCCGCCGCCGACAGCCGGCGTGATGACCTCCGCGGGGGCGGGCGGCAAACCGGACTGGGCCATGACATGGTTCGTCGCGCGCACCAGATCGGGCGCGGTGTGGATCATGGTCCCGTCGAGATCGAAAACAACCGTCGCGCCGGCGAGGCCGCTGATGCTGGGATGAATGTCCATTGGCGAATTGACGCGCGCCCCGCGCGGCTCCTGGGTTAGGGTGACACCGAACGTCTTACCCGGCAGCATCAACATAAACATGCCCGCCAGCCACGCAACCGGCATGGCCGGGCTGACCTCGATTTAACGACAGGAGGACGACATGGATCAGATCGCGCAGAGCCTTGTGCGCCAGCAATGTTATGTGAACGGCGAGTGGACCGGCCAGCCCAGCGTGCCGGTTACTGACCCGGCGACCGGCGAGGAACTGGCGCGGGTGCCCAATTTCGGCGCGGCGGAGACCTCGGCGGCCATCGAGGCGGCGCATGCTGCGTTCCCGGCATGGGCGGCCAAGCTGGCCAAAGAGCGCAGCCAGATCTTGCGGCGCTGGTTCGACCTCGTGCAGGCGCACGCGGAGGAACTGGCGCATCTGATGAGCGCGGAACAGGGCAAGCCGCTGAGCGAATCGCGCGGCGAGGTGGCCTACGGCGCGTCCTTCATCGAGTTCTTCGCCGAAGAAGCCAAGCGCGTCTATGGCGAGACCATCCCGACGCCGCGCCCCGATGCGCGCATCCTCGTCATCAAGCAGCCGATGGGCGTGGTCGCTGCGATCACCCCGTGGAACTTCCCGCTCGCGATGATCACGCGCAAGGTCGCCCCGGCGCTCGCGACCGGCAACACGGTGGTTTGCAAGCCCGCGCCGGATACGCCGCTCACCGCCCTGGCGCTGATGCAGCTTGCGGAGGAGGCCGGCGTTCCCGCTGGCGTGCTCAACATGGTCACAAGCGATGCGGAGGGCGCAGCCGCGATTGGCTCCGAAATGACCTCGAACCCGCTGGTGCGCCTGATCGGCTTCACTGGCTCCACCCGCGTGGGCAAGCTGCTGATGGAACAGGCCGCAGGTACGGTGAAGAAGGTCGCGCTTGAGCTGGGCGGCAACGCGCCGTTCATCGTTTTCGACGACGCCGATCTCGACCGTGCGGTCGCCGGGGCGATGGCCTCAAAATACCGCAACACCGGCCAGACCTGCGTGTGCGCCAACCGCATCCTGGTGCAGGACGGCGTCTACGACGCGTTCGCGGCGAAGCTGGCGGAGAAAGTGCGCGAGATGAAGGTGGGCCGCGCCACCGAGGCCGAGGTCATGCAAGGCCCGCTCATCAACGAGCAGGCGCTGCAGAAGGTCGAGGCGCATGTGGCCGACGCGGTCGAAAAGGGCGCGAAGGTGCTCACCGGCGGCAAGCGTCATTCGCTGGGCCGGACCTTCTACGAGCCGACGATCCTGACCGACGTGACTAGCGACATGCGCCTGGCGAACGAGGAAACCTTCGGCCCGGTCGCGCCGCTGTTCCGCTTCCAGAGCGAGGAAGAAGCCATCGCCACGGCGAACGACACGCCTTCGGGCCTCGCCGCCTATTTCTACACAAAGGATCTGGGCCGCGCCTGGCGCGTGTCGGAGGGGCTGGAATTCGGCATGGTCGGCGTCAACGAAGGCGTGATCTCGACAGAGCTGGCGCCGTTCGGCGGCGTGAAGGAATCCGGCCTCGGCCGCGAAGGCTCTCATCACGGCATCGAGGAGTTCGTCGAGATGAAATACATCATGATGTCGGGGCTTGGCCGGTGAGCGCCGCGGGCCATAAGCAACGGGCCGCCGAAGCCGCGCTGGAGCTGGTGGAGCCTGGCATGAAGGTCGGGCTGGGCACCGGCTCCACCGCGGCGGCCTTCATCGATTTGCTCGGCGCGCGGGTGCGCGAGGGGCTTGAGGTCCAGTGCGTGCCGACTTCGATCGCGACCGGCGCGCAGGCGCAGGCCGCTGGCATCCCGCTCGCAACCCTCGACGCGACCGGCGAACTGGACCTGACCATCGACGGGGCCGACGAGATCGACCCGTCGCTCAGCCTCATCAAGGGCGGCGGCGGCGCGCTCTTGCGCGAGAAGATCGTGGCGATGGCCTCGCAGCGGTTTGTGGTGGTCGCGGATGAAAGCAAGCTGGTCGACGGTCTCGGCGCGTTTCCGCTACCCATCGAGGTGGAGCCGTTCGGCGCGCAGGCGACCCTGCGGATGATCAGCATGGTCGGGCGCGAGGCAGGCTGCGATGGCGAGGTGCGCTTGCGCGAAGGCGCGGATGGCCCGTTCCATACCGATGGCGGCCACTACATCGCGGACTGCCATTTCGACCAGATCACGGACGCCGCCCTGCTTGGCGACATGCTGACCATGATCCCGGGCGTGATCGAGCACGGGCTGTTCATCGACATGGCCGATGCGGCGCTGATCGGCGGCGCGGCGGGCATGCGCGTCCTGGAGCCGGCGGCCGAAACCTAACGGGGCAAGAATGAGCACCTACGACTACGATCTGTTCGTCATCGGCGCGGGCTCCGGCGGCGTGCGCGCAGCACGGCTGACGGCGCAGCTCGGCAAGCGCGTCGCCATCGCGGAGCAGGACCGGGTCGGCGGAACCTGCGTCATCCGCGGCTGCGTGCCGAAGAAGCTGCTGGTCTATGCCAGCCATTACGGCGAGGCGATCGAGGATGCGGCGGGCTTCGGCTGGACGGTCGAGGGCGCGCGCTTTGACTGGGCGACGCTGATCGCCAACAAGGACAAGGAAATCGACCGGCTTAACGCCGCCTATACGCGCAACCTGGAGCGCGCGGGCGTCGAGCTGTTCCGCAGCCGCGCGGAGCTGAGCGGGCCGCACACGATCCGCCTGACGGCAGACGGCCGCGAGGTCACCGCCGAAACGATCCTGATCGCGACGGGCGGGCGGCCGTGGATTCCCGATATTCCCGGCGCGGAACACGGCATCACCTCGGACGAAGCGTTCCACCTCCCGGAGCTGCCCAAGCGCATTCTGATCGTCGGCGGCGGGTATATCGCCGTTGAGTTTGCCGGCATCTTCGCCGGGCTGGGCTCGCAGGTGAAGCTCGCCTATCGGGCCGATCAGATCCTGCGCGGCTTCGATGACGACATGCGCAATGCCTGCGCCGATCACATGCGGCACAAGGGCATCGACATTCTCACGCATACCGAGCTGGCGGAAATCGAGCGCCAGGGTGACACATATCTGGTGCATCTGCGCGGCGGCGGCACGGTCGAAACCGATCTGGTCATGTTCGCGACGGGCCGCATACCGAACACGGAAGGTCTGGGACTGACGGAACTCGGCGTTGAGCGCGGCTGGAATGGCTATGTCGTGGTGGACGAGTATTCCCGCTCTTCGGTGCCGCACATCTATGCCATCGGCGACGTGACCCACCGCGTCGCGCTTACCCCGGTGGCCATCGACGAGGGCGTGCGCTTCGTCGAGACGGTGTTCAAGGACAACCCGCAGGAGGTCGATCACAGCTATATCCCGACGGCGGTGTTCTCTCAGCCTGAGATCGGCACGGTCGGGCTGACCGAAGCGGAGGCGAGCGAGCGCGAGACCGGCATCGACATCTATATGGCGCGGTTCCGGCCGATGAAGCACACGCTCTCGGGGCGCGACGAGCAGATGGTGATGAAGCTGATCGTCGATCAGGTGTCTGACGCGGTGCTCGGCGTGCATATCCTCGGGCCGGATGCCGCGGAGATGGCGCAGATCGCCGCGATCCCGATGCGGATGGGCGCAACCAAGGCGGACTTCGACGCGACTATGGCGCTGCACCCGTCCGCGGCGGAAGAACTCGTGACCATGCGCGAAAAGTTGCAGCCGCGCACGGCGCAGGCGGCGGAATAGCTCACCAGGCCAGCACCGGATAAAGCGAGCCGACCAGCAGCGCAGCCATCACGATGTTGAACGCCTGACGCCGCGCCGGGTTGGTCAGCACGCGCTGAGCCTGCTTGCCCAGCACGGTCCAGAAGCTGATCGACGGCAGGTTGATCAGCCCGAACACCGCCGCCACCAGCAGCACGCCGGCAAGGCTCTTCGACGGCGCGTAAACGCTGATTGCTGTCAGCGCCATCGCCCACGCCTTCGGGTTCACCCACTGGAACAGCGCCGCCTGGAGGAAGGTCAGCGGGCGGCCGGATCCGGCTTTGCCATCAGGCGCGGCGGCGAGCGTGATCTTCCAAGCGAGATAGAGCAGATAGACCACGCTGAAGACCTTGAGCACCGTGTAGCTGGCGGGATAAGCGTCGAACAGCTCCATCAGCCCCGCGCCCACCAGCACGATCATCACGGTAAACCCGATGGCCACGCCGAGCATGTGCGGCACGGTGCGGCGCAAACCGAAATTCGCGCCGGAGGCCATCAGCATGAGGTTGTTCGGCCCCGGCGTGATCGAGGAGACAAACGCAAAAGCTGCGAGGGCTATGACAATTTCGTGGCTCATTCTTCAACGATATGCGAGTGTCGCCGCAGGTTTCTTGCTTTCTTTGGTCAGACAAAAGGTTTTTTGCAACAAATGGCGAATATTGACGCGATTGACGATAAAATATTGCGCGAACTGACTCGGGACGGACGGATAAGCAACACCGAACTGGCCAGGCGCGTGGGCCTGTCCTCTTCCGCCTGCCTGCGCCGCGTGCAGGAGCTGGAACGCAGCTGTGTGATCCGCAAATACCGCGCGGTGCTTGACCGCAGCGTTTTGGGCACCGGCTTCGTGGCCTATGTCGCGGTGGGGCTGTCCGACCACTCCAAGGCGGCGCAGGAAGCCTTCGAGCGGTCGATCGGCACGGCGCCAGAGGTGCTGGAGTGCCATAACGTGACCGGCACGATCGAATACCTGCTGCGCGTCGAGGTCGCCGACCTCGCGGCCTACAAGGTGTTTCATACCGACGTGCTCGGCACCCTGCCGCAAGTCACCTCCATCACGTCCTATGTGGTCATGGAGTCGCCCAAGGACGAACGCGCCTGAGGACGATGGCGCAACCCGCTTGCCTCAACGCCCAGGGCGCGACATGTTGAGCGTCCGTAGCACCAATTGCAGGGAGAGACTGCCGTGGGGCGTCTTGCTGAGCGTATCGCGCTTGTGACCGGCGCGGCCGGCGGGCTGGGTTTTGCCATGTGCAAGCTGTTCGCCGCCGAGGGCGCCGTGAACATCTGCCCGCACTTGCT
>CAYYSM010000054.1:6245-10709 GCA_964474225.1 uncultured Hyphomicrobiaceae bacterium | reverse complement strand
GTCTGCCTGCCCTGCTGATCGAGGCGAACCGGGCCGCGCACACCGTCGCGCACGGCATTCACGGCCGCCGCCGCGCCGGGCCGGGCGAGACCTTCTGGCAGTTCCGCCATTACGAGTCGACCGACACCGCGACCAGCATTGACTGGCGGCGCTCGGCCGCCTCCGACCACCTGTTCGTCCGCGAACGTGAATGGGAGGCCGCGCACACCGTCTGGCTCTGGCTCGACCTGTCGGATTCGATGGGCTTTCGCTCGCATCTCGCGGCGCAGACCAAAGCGGAGCGCGCGATCATCCTCAGCTTCGCGATGGCGGAGTTGCTGATCCAGGGCGGCGAGCGCGTCGGCCTGCTCGGCCTGACCCCGCCAAGCACGAGCCGGCGCGGCGTCCACCGCATGGCCGTGGCGCTGACCAAGCAACTGCGAAGCGGGCAACTGATCCCGAGCCTGCCACCCTCGGCGCGCGTGAGCCGCTACGCCAATTGTCTGGTGTTGAGCGACTTTCTCGATCCCTTGGCGGACATCCAGAACAGCCTCCAGCGCATCGCCGACCAGAATGCGCGCGGCCATCTCGTTCAGGTGCTCGATCCGGCCGAGGAGACGCTGCCCTACGACGGACGCGTGGAGTTCATCGCCACCGAGACCGGCGAGCGCATCACCGCCGAGCGCGCCGGCGAGCTACGTGAGCAATACCAGTCGCGCCTGCAGGCGCACCGTGCGGAGATCGAAAACTTCGCGCGCAAACTGCAGTGGCCCTTCCTGTGCCATCACACCGACCGGCCAGCCGAGGAAACGCTGCTGGCCCTGCACACGCGCATGGCAGGGCTGGACAAGCACTACCGCGCCAAGCCGGCCGGCCCGAGCGAGGCCGAGATTACAGACAGCGCGGGAGGCTGACGAATGGGTCTGGGCGCACTGACATTCCTCAGTCCGTGGCTGCTGCTGGGCCTGGCCGCGATCCCGCTGATCTGGTTGTTGCTGCGCTTCACGCCGCCGAGTCCCAAGCGCGTCACGTTCCCCGGCACGCGCCTGCTGGCCGGGCTGCAATCGCGCGAGCGCACGCCGGCGCGCAGCCCGTGGTGGCTGACGGCGCTACGCATTCTGCTGGTGACGCTGGCCGTGCTGGCGCTCTCCGGTCCGGTGCTCAACCCGCCCGGCGCCCAAACGGCGGGTGGGGTGCCGCTGCTGCTGGTCGTGGACAACGGCTGGAGCGCGGCAAGCCGCTGGGACGCGCGCATGTCCGCCATGGATAACGCGCTCGACGCGGCGCAGCGCAACGGCCAGACGGTCATCCTCGCGCCGACGGCGAGCATCTCGCAAAGCTGGTCCGCCACGCCCGCAACCCCCGCCGATGTGCGCGAACGCGCTGCGAGCCTGGAGCCGGTGCCTTACGCGCCGGACCGCGCGCTCGTAGCGGACCGCTTGGGCGAAACTCTCCCTGCGGATCAGTCATTCGACGTGCTCTGGCTGAGCGATGGCGTCACCCACCCCGGCACAGAGGCGCTGGCGTCGCGCCTGCGCGATGTCGCCGATACTCTTACGGTCGTCAGCGACCCGAGCGGACAGACGCCGCTCGGCATGTATGGTTACACCGGCGAGGATCGCTCTCTGCGCGCGCGCGTTCTGCGGCCCGGCGGTCAAGCCGTGTCCGGTCAGGTCCATGCGCTGTCCGCGCGCGGCGACCGGCTGGCCGAGGCGGCTTACAGCTTTGAGGCCGGCGCGATTTCGACCGAGGCCACCTTCGATCTGCCGCTGGAGCTGCGCAACGATGTGGCGCAACTGCGCATCGCGGGCGAAAACTCGGCTGGCGCGGTGCATCTGATCGACGACCGGGCGCGCTGGCGGCGCGTCGGCATCATCACCGGCGAGGCGCGCGGACAGGCGCAGCCGCTGCTTTCGCAGTCCTATTACATCGAGAAGGCGCTCAACCCGTACGCCGAGGTCATCTCGGTCTCGGAGCGCAATATATCGGCGGCCGTCGATGACGTGCTCAGCCGCTCACCGTCTGTCCTGATCCTCTCGGATGTCGGGCAGCTCATCGGCCAGTCCGCCCAACAGATCAGCACCTGGGTCGAGGACGGCGGAATGCTGATCCGCTTCGCCGGACCGCGCCTAGAGCGCGCCAGCGACCAGCTCATGCCCGTTCCGCTGCGCCGCGGCGGGCGCGTGCTGGGCGGCGCGCTTTCGTGGAGCCAGCCGCAGAGGCTCGCGCCCTATCCGCCGGAAAGCCCCTTCACCGGAATGGCAGTGCCGGAAGACGTGACAGTCAACCGCCAGGTGCTGGCCGATCCGAGCGGGCTGGGCGATGCCGAGGTGTGGGTGCGGCTGCAGGACGGCACGCCCCTCGTGACGGCGCGCCAGCGCGGCGACGGGCGTCTGGTGATGTTCCACGTCACAGCGAATTCAGACTGGTCGAACCTGCCGCTGTCAGGCGCATTCGTGGAGATGCTGCGCCGCGCCGTGGCGATGGCCGACACGGCCAGCCCGGCTGGTGACGAGGAGGCCAGCGGCAACGCCGGGGCGCGGGAGACCGGCTATCTGATGCCGCGCCGCATCATCGACGGGTTCGGCGTGCTTGGCCCGCCGCCGCCAACAGCAGCGCCCCTGCCCGCCGCCGAAGCGGTATCGGCGGAGCCGGGCCCGCAGCGCCCGCCGGGGCTTTATGGGCCGCAGGGCGGCGCCTTTGCGCTCAACATTGTCCGCGAGGGCGCGGAGATAAAACCGCTGGAACCGATATCGGGAGCGGAAATGACCGTGTATCAGACCGGTGAAACCGTGGATCTCGCGCCGTGGCTGTTCGCGGCGGCGGTGGCCGTCTTCATCATCGAGAGCCTGGCGATCCTGCTGATGAACCTGCGTTCAAGCGGACGGCTGGCGGGCCGCGCGGCCGCAGTGCTCCTTGCCGTCGCCGTGCCTTTCGCGCTGGCGGGCGATGCGCGCGCTCAGGACGAGGACCGCCGCGCCGAGGCGCTCGCGCTGAAAGCGTCGCTGGAGACCCGGCTGGCCTATGTCATCACCGGCAATGAGCAGATTGACAGCGTCAGCCGCGCAGGGCTGGCGGGCTTGTCAGAGGTGCTGACAGCGCGCACGGCGGTCGAGCCGGCCGAACCGGTGGGCCTCGACGTGGCGCAAGACGAACTGGTGTTCTTCCCGCTGATCTACTGGCCGGTGCCGCGCGAGCCTGCCCCGCTGGACGACGAGACGCTGGCCCGCGTCGACGCCTACATGAAGCAGGGCGGGATGATCGTCTTCGACACCCGCGACCAGAACCGCCGTACCTTCGACGAGATGGGCCTGGGCGGCGCGACAGGCGAGACCGGTTTGGCGGCGCTGATCGGACGGCTCGACCTGCCGCGGCTGGAGCCGGTGCCCCAGGATCACGTCCTGACCAAATCCTTCTATCTGCTCGACAATTTCCCCGGCCGCTGGGATGGCGGCCCGCTCTGGGTCGAGGCGCGCTCCGGGTCGGCCGAGCCGGGCCAGGCCGTGCGCGCGGACGGCGTCAGCTCGATAATTGTGACCTCCAACGACTTCGCCGGCGCATGGGCGCGGGATGACAGCGGCCGTCCGATCTTCCCGGTTGTGCCCGGCGGCGAGATGCAGCGCGAGATGGCCTACCGCACCGGCGTTAACATCGTGATGTATGCGCTGACCGGCAACTACAAGGCCGACCAGGTGCATCTGCCGGCGCTCCTCGAACGCTTGGGCCAATAGGCCGCCGCAAGGATTTCGTATGAACTGGACCATCGAATTTTCGCCCTTCCTGCCGGAAAGCGTTCTGATCGGCGCGGGCGTGCTCGTGGCGCTGGCCGTGATCGGGCACCTGATCCGCCAGCAGCGCGGGGCGCTTCTACGTCTGCTTGCCGGGGCGTTCCTGCTGCTGGCGCTCGCGAACCCGGTACTCAAGCAGGAGGAGCGCGAGCCGCTGCGCAACATCGCTGTGGTCGTCATCGATGAAAGTTCGAGTCAGAAAATCGCCGGGCGGCCCGAGCGCACCGACACCATCCGGCAAGAGCTGTCCGCGCGGCTGGAGGACATCCCGAATCTCGACATCCGTTTCGTCCGCGCGGGGCCGGGCGGCGACGCCGAGCGCGAGGAAACCCGCCTGTTCGACGCACTGAACCAGGGCATGGCCGACGTCCCGGCGGAGCGGCTGGCCGGCGTGTTCATGGTCACGGATGGCCAGATTCACGACGTGCCGCGCGAGGCGGCCGAGGTGAATTTCGGCGCGCCGGTTCACGCGCTGCTGACAGGCGAGGAAGGCGAGTTCGACCGCCATATCAAGATCCATACCGCGCCGCGCTTCGGGCTCGTCGGCAGCACGCAGACCGCCGAGATCGAGGTGGTGCAGACCGGCGCGGACGATCAGCCGCAGACCGCGACGCTGACCGTGCGCCGCGAGGGGGAAGGGCCGGAGACGCTGAATGTCGGCGTGGGCCAGAGAATCCGGCTGCCGTTCCGCTTCACC
>CAYYSM010000054.1:2266-6235 GCA_964474225.1 uncultured Hyphomicrobiaceae bacterium | reverse complement strand
CGAGTTGACCACCGCGAACAACCGCATCGTACTCAAGGCCGAGGGAGTGCGAGAGAACCTGCGGGTGCTGCTCGTCAGCGGCGAGCCGCATGCGGGCGAGCGCACATGGCGCAATCTGCTGCGCTCCGACGCCTCGGTGGACCTTGTGCACTTCACGATCCTGCGCCCGCCGGAAAAGCAGGATGGCACGCCGATCAACCAGCTTTCGCTGATCGCCTTCCCCACGCGCGAGCTGTTTTCGGAAAAGCTGGACCAGTTCGACCTCATCATCTTTGACCGCTACCAGCGCCGGGGCGTGCTGCCGCTGATCTATCTCGACAACGTCTCGCGCTACGTGCGCGAGGGCGGCGCGGTGCTGATCGCCGCCGGGCCGGATTTTGCCTCGCCGCTGAGCCTCTACCGAACGCCGCTGTCGCGCATCGTGCCGGCGAGTCCGACCGGACGGGTGATCGAGCGCGCTTTCAAGCCGCGCGTCTCGGACAAGGGCCAGCGCCACCCCGTGACCGCCGATCTGTCCGGCGCGAATGGCGGAGAGGAGCCAGGCTGGGGCCGCTGGTTCCGCACCATCGACGTGCGGACGAATGAAGGCGACGTGCTGATGACCGGGCCGGACGGAACGCCGCTATTGGTGCTCGCGCGGCAAGGCGAGGGCCGGGTTGGCATGTTCCTGTCCGACCATGCGTGGCTCTGGGCGCGCGGATATGAGGGCGGCGGACCTTATGCCGACATTTTCCGGCGGATTTCGCACTGGCTGATGAAGGAGCCGGACCTGGAGGAAGAATCTCTGGATGTCACAGCGGGGCGGCAGAGCCTGACAATCACACGCCGGTCGATGGCCGACAGCATCGCGCCGGTGCAGGTCAACGGACCGGACGGCGAGACGCAGACAGTCACTCTGGAAACGGTTGAAGCCGGGCGGTGGCGCGCGAACGTGACCGCCGAGACGCCGGGCCTTTACCGCGTGACATCTGGCGATTTGGCCGCCGTGGCGCATGTCGGCGCAGTGAACTCTCGCGAACTGACCGAGGTGACGGCGAGCCGCGAGCCGCTTGATCCCGTGCTGGATGAGACCGGAGGTGGCGCGTTTTGGCTTGGCGGGCCGTCGGAGGCTTCGGCGGCGGCGTTGCCGCGCATCAGCCTGCTGGGCCAGAGCACCAAGATGCACGGGGCCGACTGGGCGGGGCTGCGCGACCGGCAGGCCTATATGGTCACCGGCGTGAAATATACGCCGCTCTATGCGGGGCCGTTGGCGCTGGCGCTGCTGCTCGGTCTGCTGGCGCTGACCTGGTACCGGGAGGGGCGC
Organism: uncultured Hyphomicrobiaceae bacterium; assembly: GCA_964474225.1. Lineage (GTDB taxonomy): Bacteria > Pseudomonadota > Alphaproteobacteria > Rhizobiales > Rhodomicrobiaceae > Dichotomicrobium. The sequence goes on along the minus strand of CAYYSM010000054.1, from coordinate 4,932 downwards.
TAGAGCGCCGGGTCGAGCTTCGCATCGCGGAAGCCGCGCCCGGCGACGGCTGTGCATAGACCGTACCATTCGCAGCCCTGGCACGCCGCGCGGGTTTCGCCGCTCGCAAACGCCTCTCGCATCTGCCGCAATTCCGACGAGCCGAGCGTGAGGCGCTGGCCCTCGCAAACGCCGATCCCCAGCAGCTTGCTCAGATCACCCGCGGCCAATCTATCGCGTTCACGAACGCTGTCGCGCAGGCAGTGCGGGTCGGGCTCGCACAGAAGCGGCGCGCAGAGATCGTCCGGCCCGGCCACGAGCAGGACGTCCTCACCCGCGGCAATCCGCTCGACGACCGCATCAAAATTCGCCGTGAAGGCGCGGCTATAGCCATCCCCGGCATAAGTGAGCATACAAAGCAGGTGATGCGCGCGCAGCCGGATGGTCATATCGCGCTTGGCCCATCCCGCTTTCGGGGCGCTGCGCCTAGCTGTCGAGCAGACGCCGCGCGATCACTTGCGCCTGAATCTCCGCCGCGCCCTCGAAAATGCTGAGGATGCGCGCATCGCACAGCACCCGACTGATCGGATATTCCAGCGCAAAGCCGTTGCCGCCGTGGATCTGCACGCCGCTGTCCGCCGCCGCCCAGGCAACGCGCGCGGCCAGCAGCTTGGCCATGCCCGCCTCGACATCGCAGCGCCGGCCCTGATCCTTCTCGCGCGCGGCATAGTAGGTCAGCAGGCGCGCGGCGTGGGTCTCCACCGCCGTCATCACCAGCTTGTTCGCAACGCGCGGGAAAGCACTCAGCGGCTTGCCGAACTGCTCGCGCTCGCGGGAATAGCGGAAGGCCAGATCGAGCGCATTCTGCGCCACGCCGACGGCCCGCGCCGCTGTCTGGATGCGCGCGGACTCGAAGGTTGCCATGAGCTGCTTGAAGCCTTGCCCTTCGCTTTCACCGAGCAGGTTGTTCGCCGGCACCGCGAAGCCGTCGAAGGAAATCTCGTATTCCTTCATGCCGCGATAGCCGAGCACCTCGATCTCGCCGCCGGTCATGCCCTCGGCCGGGAACGGGTTGTCGTCGGTGCCGCGCGGCTTCTCGGCCAGGAACATGGAGAGGCCGCGATAGCCCGGCTCGTTCGGATTGGTGCGCGCCAGAACGGTCATCAGATCCGCGCGGACCGGATGCGTGGCCCAGGTCTTCTGGCCGGTGATGCGGTAAATATCGCCATCGCGCACCGCGCGCGTCTTGAGCGAAGCGAGGTCCGAGCCGGTGTTCGGTTCGGTGAAGACCGCCGCCGGGAGGATGTCGCCCGACGCGATCCCCGGCAGCCAGCGCTGCTTCTGGTCCTCTGTACCGCCCAGCAGGATCAACTCCGCCGCGATCTCCGAGCGCGTGCCGAGCGAGCCGACGCCGATATAACCGCGCGACAGCTCCTCGGAAACGACGCACATCGCCTCCTTGCCCAGCCCCAGCCCGCCGTACTGCTCCGGGATGGTCAGCCCGAAAACGCCCAGCTCGCTCATCTGCGAGATGGTTGCCATCGGGATGTAGGCGTTCTCCAGGTGCCACTCATGGGCGTAGGGCGCAACCTCGGCCTCGGTGAAGCGGCGCATCTCGTCGCGCATGGCTTCCATGGTCTCGTCGAGGCCGCTATCGCCGAAGGTTGCCGCGCCTTCGCGCTCGATCATCAGTTCGGCGAGCCGCTCGCGCGCGGCCGGGGTGTTGCCCAGCGTCATCAGCCGGCGGGCCTGCGGGTTGAGGCAGGCGTCGATATCGGCGGCGCGGAAGCCAAGGTCGGTCGGACGGAACACCTCGGTCTGGCTCATCGGGATGCCGCCGACCATCTGATGCAGGTATTCGCCAAAGGCGATCTGCGCCAGCAGGGCCTCAAGCTCGCCAAACCGCCCTTCCGCCGCCGCGCTCGAAGCGTGCCGGGCTAGTTCGGCCAGCGTCTGCTCATAGGTCGTCAGCCAGGCGAAGCCGTGCGCGGCGTGCTGCTCCCGCTCCATGAGCGCAGCGTCCGGCTTGCCGTCGCCCGCTACCCGCTGCCATACGCCTTCGCGGACCAGTTCCACGAGCTGCCTCGCCGCTTCTGCGGCCGGGTCAAGCAGCGTCGGCAAGTCATCAAGTAGCGCGGGCGTTTCGGTCGGGACTTGAAGGGCAACGGACATGGGCAACTCCTCGGCTGATGCGCAGACTCAGACGCCTACGCATGGACGCGCTCGCGGATCACGGCCACTAAGGCGCGATCACGATTTCCGGCCCAGCAGCGCCTTGAAGAAGCGCGACACAGCGCCTTCGCTGCGCTCCTGCTGCGGCTGGGCGTGCTGCTCCTGCGCAGCGTGGCTTTCCGCCGCCTGCGGAGGTTCGGCCGGTTGGTCTGCAGGCTGCGGCTGCTCGATCTGCACGCCGGAGAGGTCCGAGACAGGCGGCGCGACAGGCTCCGCCGCGACATGGGCCTCCGAGGCAGCCGGCTGCCGCGGCGCGTCGGATGCTGGCTCGCTGGCGGCTTGCTCAGGCTCAGCGGCGGTGAATCGCTCTTCCACCGATTGGGCAATCTCGGTGACCCGCGCGCCGGCCTGCTGCGCCGTTTCGGCGGCGTGCTCTTCAGCGCTCTCGGCCCAGCGCTGGGCGGTCTCCGCGGCGTCTTCAGCCGCGCTCTGCGCCGCGTCAGCGGTCTCCGAGG
>CAYYSM010000054.1:0-2166 GCA_964474225.1 uncultured Hyphomicrobiaceae bacterium | reverse complement strand
GCGGTCTCCGCGGCGTCTTCAGCCGCGCTCTGCGCCGCGTCAGCGGTCTCCGAGGCCTGCCCCTCCAGCGACTGCGCCCAGCTTTCAGCCGTCTCGCCGGACTTCTCCGCGACCGACCCGGCGAAGGCGCTCACGCTCTCCCCGGTCTGCTGCGCGGTTTCAGCGGCCTGCTCCCCGGCGCTCTCGGCCCAGCGCTGCGCAGTCTCCGCGGCGTCTTCGGCCGCGCTCTGCGCCGCGTCAGCGGTCTCCGAGGCCTGCCCCTCCAGCGACTGCGCCCAGCTTTCAGCCGTCTCGCCGGACTTCTCCGCGACCGACCCGGCGAAGGCGCTCACGCTCTCCCCGGTCTGCTGCGCGGTTTCAGCGGCCTGCTCTCCGGCGCTCTCGGCCCAGGCCTGCGCGGTCTCGCCCGCCTCTTCGACTGTCTGCGCCGCGGCCTCGCCGGCTTCCGCGCCGCGCTGCTCAACCGACTCGGCCCAGCTCTGCGCCGTCTCGCCCGCTTGCTCGCCGACCGACTGCGCGAACGCCTCTGCGCTCTCGCGGGCCTCGTGCGCGCTCTCCGCTGCGGTACTGGCGGCCTGGGAGGCTTCCTGTTCCATCTTGTGCGCCCAGCTCTGGGCCGTTTCGCTGGTGCGCTCGGCAACCGACTGGGCGAACTGCTGCACGCTCTCGCTGGCGTCGCGTGCGGTCTCCGTTGCCCGCTGAGCGATGTCCGGCGCGCGCTCCTCGACCGTCTGCGCCCAGCTCTGGGCCGTCTGCCCCGCTTTCTCCGCAACCGAATGCGCGAACTGCGAGACGCTTTCGCTCGCCTCGCGCGCCCTCTCGGAGGCTGCCTGCGCGGCGCCGGGCGCCTGCTCCTCAAGCGTTTGCGCCCAGCTCTGGGCGGTTTCCCCGGCCTTGGCCGCCACGGACTGTGCAAATGACTGCACGCTCTCGCCTGCCGCGCGCGCCTGCTCTGCCGCGCTGCTCACGACCTCAGACGCGCGACCTTCCAGCGATTGCGCCCAGCTTTGCGCCGTCTCGCCGGATTTCTCAGCGACGGAATGCGCGAACTGCTGAATCGTCATGCCGGCTTCGCGCGCGACGGCGCCAGCCGCCATCGCGGTGGCCGTGGCCTTCATGTAGAATTCGTTGCCGGTCAACGCCTCGCTGGGGCGCTCGCCAGCCTCTTCGCCGTTGGGCGCGGCGTCTGCTTCGGCGGGCGCTCCCGCCTGCGCGCCGGCTTCCTCGACGTTGCGCGGCGGCAATTCCAGAGCGTGGCGGGCCCGGATGCCGTCCATCTCGAACACGACGGCGCGGAGCAAGTCTTCGCTGGCTTCACCCGACGCCTTGGCCTGGCGCACTTCTTCGGCCAGTTCCTCAAGCCGGCCTACGGCTTTGTAATACGCGTTGCCCGACAACTTGTGCTCGGCCTGGGCGCGCACAGCGCTCAGCTCCTCCAGCACAACCTCCACATCGCTCGGAAATACGTTCATTTCGCTGGCCCCATACCTTCGGATATCTCTCTTGTCTGGATCGCGGCGGCCAAGGCTGCGATCCAACCGTTCATGGTGTCGACAACTCCCACGCCTTAAAGAGCATCCGCGCGCATGTGGCCAGTCTCACCCTAGCCGAAACGCGCGCGCGACACTTCCATCGCGTCCTCAAAGGTGCGCAACCCGCCGTGCGGCGCATTGACGAGCACGGCCATGTTACCCGGACGATGCTCGTTGCGCCACATACGCATATGCGCCTTTGGTATGTCATGCCACGGGAAAACCTCTGACATGCACGGGTCAATGCGCCGCTCCAGCACGAGCTTGTTCGCCTGCGAGGCCTGCATCAGGTTGGCGAAGTGAGAGCCTTGGACGCGCTTCTGGTGCATCCAGAGATAGCGCGCATCGAGCGTAAGCTTGTAGCCCGTGGTGCCGGCGCAGATGACGACCATGCCACCACGCTTGACCACAAAGACGGACACGGGGAACGTCGCCTCTCCGGGGTGCTCGAAGACGAAGTCGACATTCACGCCCTTGCCGGTGATGTCCCAGATCGCCTTGCCGAACTTGCGCACCTCCTGGACCCAGGCCTGATATTCCTCGGTGCCGACGCCGGGCATCTCGCCCCAACAGTTGAAATCCTTGCGGTTGAGCACGCCCTTCGCTCCCAGCGAGAGGACAAATTCGCGCTTGT
>CAYYSM010000053.1:0-11083 GCA_964474225.1 uncultured Hyphomicrobiaceae bacterium | reverse complement strand
AGCTCCGGGTCGAGTTTGCCGTCCGCATCCAGCGGTGCGACAAGGTCGTAACCATGACGCCGACTGCCCCGCGGGAAATCATGATCACGCGCCAGTTCAAGCCGCACCTTCTTCAGTCCCATTTGTGATCCTCCCGATGCATCTGCTTTTTAGTGAGACATGACCGTCGGCGTCTTGATCCCGCCGAGAATGTCGCGCGTCACGCCGCCGAACACCAGTTCGCGGAAGCGCGAATGGCCGTAGCAGCCCATGACCATCAGATCGGCGCCGTCCGCCTCCAGCCGCGAGCGAAGATATTCGCTGGCCGAACGGTTGCCAATGTCGACGGCGTCGACCTTCGCATGAAGCCCGTGGCGGCCCAGATTGGCGGCGAGCTTGCCCGCGTGCTCCTCAGCCGCGCGATGCTCATCCGCGTCCCCAGCCAGCGTGAGCACAGTGATCGCCTCGGCATCCTTCATCAGATCGAGCGAATCGAACACCGCGCGGGCGGCTTGCGGCGAGTTGTTCCAGGCGATCAGCACGCGCTTGGGCGGGATCTGCACAGCCGTCTCCGGCCGGAGGACCAGCACCGGCCGGCCGCCTTCGAGGATCAGCCGCTCGGGCAGGTCGAGCGTCGTGACATCCACGCTTTCCGGCTCGACTTGCGGGCAGAGCACCATATCTGCGCTCACAGCCTCATCGACGATCCGACCGGGCAGCGAGCTGTATTCCGTGCTGCCCGAGCGCCATTCCGAGCTGATGTTCTCATCGGCCATGCGCGCCTTGAAGCTCTCCTCCAGCTTCTTGGAGCGCTCTCGCAGCGGCTTGCGCATCTGCTCGATGACATCCGGCGGCATGGCGATCGCCACCTCGCCGTAAGCCGGATAGTAGGAGGCCTCCAGGTGCAAGCCGACAATGTGCGCCCCATGCGCCTTGGCCAGCGCGACGGCGCCCTGCAACACAGGCTCGGCAAGCTCTTCAGACGGCAGATAGGCGAGGACGGTCTTGATGTTCATGGGGCGCTCCCTTGGTGTGCTTCTTGGCACCGGATTGTAGCACTATGGGGAGAGGGATGCGCCTCGGCTTTGATGTCTGTCAACTGGACAGACGGAGGGCGCAGCGCCCTGGTCGACGCCGCGCCCTCGGGATGGACTTAGCCGCCCTTGACCTCGATCTTGCGGGTTTTCTGCTCGGCTTCCGGCGAACGCGGAATCGAGACCTTGAGCACGCCGTTGTCGAAATTCGCCTCGACCTTGTCCTGATCCGGCTCGAAGGGGATCGCGAACCGGCGCAGATAGGTGCCGTAAGCGCGCTCGACGACGTGGTAGCGCTCGCCCTCGCCGCCTTCTTCCGTTTCCTTCTTGTGCTCCGCCTTGAGCGTGAGGATGCCCTCGCTCAGGTCAAGCTCGATGTCTTTCTGATCCACGCCGGGCAGCTCGGCGGTGACCTCCAGACCCTTTTCGTTTTCCACGACATTCACACGCGGGGAGATGACGCCTTCGGGCAGCGACGCCGCGGGCGTTCCGAAGCCGCGCATGAAGTCGTCGAACACCCGGTCCATCTCGCGGCGCATCAGCGCGAAGGGATCATCCTCGCGGCCACGGCCGACATCGCTGGACCGGCTTCTGGGAATGAGCGGATTCCAAACCATCAACATCCCTCCTTTCGGTTTCACCTGCATTTGCGAAACGCAACATTCGCAAATCAGTTCCAAGCATACGCAATCGATATGTGAGGTCATCGAAAAGCGGTCAACGCGCCGAATCCAGGGTTATCAAGGCAAGGATGAACTTGCGCGCACAGGCGGATCGAGCGACGGTGCCGCCATGCCATCCAAGCTGAACAGGGCCGGGCTGCGGCTGCGCGTGTTCCTCGATCCCGACATCGCAATCGGGCCGGGCAAGGCCGAAATCCTCGAAGGCATTCGCGAGACCGGCTCGATCGCGGCGGCCGGCCGGCGCATGAACATGAGCTACAAGCGGGCCTGGCTGCTGGTCGACACGATGAATGGCTGTTTTCGCGAGCCTCTGGTCGAGACCAGCCGGGGCGGGCGCAGCCAGGGCGGCGCGCGGCTGACCGAAACGGGCGAGCAGGTGCTGGCGCACTACCGGCGTATGGAGGCCAAGGCGGCCGAGGCGGTCGAGGACGAGATGCGCGAGATGCGCGCGCTGCTGCGCGATATGTCCGAGCAGAAATAACGTTGCCTCCTCCTGCCCGCCTCGTTATGTTTACGCGAAAATAACGCTTGGGTCGATTGATGAGAGAGGTTTGCGATGCGGCTCGCCGACGCCAAGGCCCGCAGCATTTTGCCTGCATGTTTGATCGCTTTTACCTTCATGACTTTCGCACCGGGAGCGACCGCGCCGGCCCGCGCCGACGACGCGACGTTTGTGGTCGCGACAAATTTCAAAGCCGTCATTGCGGAACTTGAGAAGATGTTCGAAGCCAGCAGCGAGCATGACGTGACAATCACGACAGGCTCGACCGGCAAGCTTTACGCCCAGATCAAGAACGGCGCGCCTTTCGACGCCTTCCTGGCAGCTGATCAGAGGCGGCCGATGCTGCTGGAGGAAGAAGGCGACATCGTCCCTAGAAGCCGGTTCACCTATGCCGTCGGGCAGATCGTGCTCTGGAGTCCCGATCCTGAACGCATAGGCGGCGACGGCGTGGAGGTTCTCAGGGTCGGCGATTTCAATTTTGTCGCTATCGCCAACCCAGAACTCGCGCCCTACGGCCTCGCTGCTCAGCAGGTCATGCAGCATTACGATCTCTGGGAGGCGTTATCCCCGAAGATTGTGATGGGCGAGAATATCGGTCAGGCCTTCTCAATGACGGCGACCGGCAATGCCGAGCTCGGCTTCGTCGCCCTGTCCTCTGTGCTGGCGCCCGGAAATGAACAAGAGGGAAGCTGGTGGGATGCGCCGGACGAGGCGCACGCGCCGATCCGTCAGGATGCAGTGCTGCTGAAGCGGGGCGCGGGTAACGAGGCCGCAAAGGCTTTTCTGGACTTTATCCGCTCCGACGAGGCGGCCGAAGTCATCAAGAGTTTCGGATACGCTGTGGAGTGACAGCGTGAGTATGCCCGACCTCGGACCACTGTGGCTCAGCGTGGAACTGTCCGCAGTGACAACGCTCCTCCTCCTCCTGGTCGGGACCCCGCTGGCCTGGTGGCTTGCGTTCACCGGTTCGCGGCTGAAGTCGAGCATCGAAGCGGTCACGGCTTTGCCGCTCGTGCTCCCGCCTACGGTGCTCGGCTTCTATCTCCTCGTATTGTTCAGTCCGAATTCGCTGTTCGGCGGCGCATGGGTGAGCGTGACCGGCTCCACGCTTTCATTCTCCTTCACGGGGCTGGTCTTCGCGTCGGTCATCTACTCCCTGCCCTTCACGGTCCAGCCGCTTCAGGCCGCCTTCGAGTCGCTCGGGCGCGGTCCAATGGAGGCCGCCGCGATGCTGCGCGCCTCACCGCTGGATGCCTTCTTCACGGTCGCCTCGCCGCTGGCGCTGCGCGGCTACCTCACCGCCTCGGTGCTCACCTTCGCGCACACGATGGGCGAGTTCGGGGTCGTCCTGATGGTCGGCGGCAACATCCCCGGCGAGACGCGCGTGATCGCAATCGCCATCTACGAGCATGTCGAGACCATCAACTATGCCGACGCGCATATCCTCTCAGCGATCCTGCTCGCCTTCTCTTTCCTCGTGCTGCTGTTTGTCTATGCCGTGAACCGGCGCTTCCCGATCCATGCGGGAGGCCGGACGTGACCAGTCTGGTCTGCGATGTGAATATCGCCTTTTCAGACTTCACGCTGGACGTGGACTGCGCTCTGCCGCTTGACGGTGTGACGGCGCTGTTCGGGGCGAGCGGGTCGGGCAAGAGCACGCTTCTGCGCATCATCAGCGGGCTGGAGAAGCGGGCGCGGGGCGTCGTGCGCTTCGGCGACGAGGTCTGGCAGGACGGCAACGGACGGCGTGTGCCGCCGCACCGGCGCGGAACCGGCTACGTGTTTCAGGACGCGCGGCTGTTCGCGCATCTCTCGGTCGCAGGCAATCTGCGCTACAGCGCCCGGCGGGCGGGCGACGGCTGCGCGATCCAGTTCGACGATGTGGTGGACGCGCTGGACCTCGCCCCGCTCCTGTCCCGCCGCACGACGGAGCTTTCGGGGGGCGAACGCCAGCGCGTCGCGCTGGGCCGGGCGCTGCTCGCGCGTCCGCGCCTGATGCTGATGGACGAGCCACTTGCCTCGCTGGATGAAAAGCGCAAGGGCGACATCCTGCCTTATATCGAGCGGTTGCCGAGCGCGTTACGCGTGCCGACGATCTACGTCACGCACAACATGGCTGAGGTGACGCGGCTGGCGGACCGGATGCTGGTGCTTTCCGAAGGGCGCGTCGCTGCCTATGGGCCGGTCGCTGACGTGCTCACGCGGCTGGATCTTTCCCCCGAAACAGGCCGGTTCGAGGCGGGAGCGGTGCTGACCGCAACCGTCATTGGCCACGACGACGCCTATCAGCTCACGGTTCTGGACCACGCCGGCCAGCACATCGAAACGCCGCGCACAGACCTGGCCACCGGCGCGCAGGTCCGCCTGCGCGTGCGCGCTCGCGATGTGATGCTGGCGACGCAGCGCCCCTCCGGTATCAGCGCGCGCAATATACTTCGCGGCACGATCCGCGAGATCGCAGAGGAGCGGGACACAGCCTACGCCGAAACCCTCGTGGACATCGGCGGGGCCTCCTTGCGCGCGCGCATCACCCGCAAGACGGTCGCGGAGCTGGGTCTGGCACCCGGCGCACCGGTCTACGCGATCATCAAGGCCGTGACCTTCGACCGCAAATCCCTCGCCGCGACCGGCGCGTGATCTTAACCCGCACTTTCAGACGCAAAACCGGTATCCACTTTTGCTGCAAGTGCTTGAACCTGCGGCATTGCGCCATCGGAAAACGGCTTGGCCGCCGCAGATGTTCGCGGTATGTTCGCGCCGTTGGGAGCAAAGTATGGCGAAACGAACGATCATCGATAAGCTGAGCATTCTCGCTGACGCGGCAAAGTATGACGCTTCCTGCGCGTCGTCCGGCACGGCGAAGCGCCATTCGCTCGGCGGCGGCCTCGGCTCAACCGAGGGCAAAGGCATCTGCCACGCCTACGCGCCGGACGGGCGGTGCATTTCTCTCCTGAAAATCCTGCTGACGAATTTCTGCATCTACGACTGCCGCTACTGCGTCAATCGCGCCTCCAGCAACATCGAGCGCGCCCGCTTTTCGACCGATGAGGTCGTGCGGCTGACGCTCGACTTCTACAAGCGAAACTATATTGAGGGACTGTTCCTGTCCTCGGGCATCATCCGCACGCCGGATTACACCATGGAGCAGCTTGTCGAGGTCGCGCGCGCCCTGCGCGAGGATCATGGCTTCAAGGGCTATATCCACCTGAAGACGATCCCCGACGCCGACCCCCTACTGCTGGACAAGGCCGGCAAATACGCCGACCGGCTGTCGATCAATATCGAGCTGCCGAAGGAGACAAGCCTGCGCAGTTTCGCGCCGGAGAAATCGGCTCCGGCCATTCGCGGGGCGATGGCGGACATGAAGCTGCGTATTGACGCGGCAAACGCCGAGCGCAAGGCTGCGCGCCGCATCAAACCAGCGCCCTTCGCGCCCGCCGGGCAATCCACGCAGATGATCATCGGCGCGGACGGCGCGAGCGACGCCGACATCATCACGACCAGCAGCGAGCTTTACGCTGGCTACGGCCTGCGCCGCGTGTACTACTCCGCCTACAGCCCGATCCCCGACGCCTCCAGCGACCTGCCGCCGGTCAAACCGCCGCTGATCCGCGAGCACCGACTGTACCAGGCCGACTGGCTGTTCCGCTTCTACGGCTTTGAACGCGGCGAAATCTTCGACGGCGCGCCGGACGGGATGCTCGATCTGGCGGTCGACCCCAAGCTCGCCTGGGCGCTGCGCCACCGCGCGCTGTTCCCGGTAAACATCAACACGGCCGCGCGCGAAATGCTGCTCCGCGTTCCCGGCATTGGCACCCGCAGCGCCGACAGGATCATCGCCAGCCGCCGCCACGGCAGCCTGCGCTTGGGCGATCTGCGCCGCATCACGCGCGCGCTCGACAAGCTGCTGCCCTTCATCGAGACGCCAGACTGGACGCCGGGCGGGCTGACCGACTCGGCCAACCTGCGGGCGCGCTTCGCCCCGCCGCCCGAGCAGTTGGCGCTCTTTGCATGATCGTCGAGATCGCTCTACCCGCAGAAACAGACTTCGACGCTTGGCGGGATCATGGGCGGCGGCTTTGCGCAGAAGGGGTCGCGCCGGCGGATGTGGTCTGGACGACGCCGGAGCGCGGCGCGAGCCTGTTCGCCGCCGATCCGCCCGCCAGCAAGCCGTCGGGAAAGGTCCGCGCGCCGCGCCGCTTTATTGATCTCGCCCGCCGCGTCATCTGCCACCGCGACCCCGAACGCTTCGCCCGGCTCTATCGCATCCTGTGGCGGCTCCAGCGTGAGCCAGACCTGCTCTCCAACGCCGCCGACGCGGACATCGCCTGGCTCCACGAGCGCGACAAGGCGATCCGCCGCGACATTCACAAGATGCACGCCTTCGTCCGCTTCCGGCTTGTCGGCGAGGTCGAGGGGCGGGAGGTGTATGCGGCGTGGTTCGAGCCGACGCACCGCATTGTCGCGCTGGCCGCGCCGTTCTTCATGCGCCGGTTCGCGGCAATGGAGTGGGCGATCTTCACACCGGATGAAAGCGTGCGCTGGCAAAACGGCGAACTTACCTTCGGTCCCGGCGCAACGCGCGACGCGGTGCCGGGCGAGGATGCGGTCGAGGATCAATGGCGCGCCTATTTCGCCAGCATCTTCAACCCCGCGCGGCTGAAGATCGGCGCGATGACGGCGGAAATGCCGAAGAGATATTGGCAGAACATGCCGGAGACGGCGCTGATCCCGTCGCTGATCGCCGAGTCGCGCCAGCGGACCCAAGCGATGCAGACCGAAGGCGTGCGCGAACCAAACCCGCGCACCGAGCACTGGCGGGTCGCCCCCAACGCGCCGCCCAGCGATGCGCCGCAGACCCTTGAGGACGCGCGCGAGGCGACCCGGCACTGCCAGCGGTGCCCGCTTTACAAAGGCGCGACGCAGGCGGTGTTCGGCGAAGGCCCGCGCGACGCCGCGCTGATGATGGTCGGCGAGCAGCCCGGCGATCAGGAAGACCTGGCCGGGCGCGTGTTTGTCGGGCCTGCCGGGCAACTGCTCGATGAGGCGATGGCCGAGGCCGGGCTGGATCGCGCGAGCGTCTACATCACCAACGCGGTCAAGCACTTCAAATACACCGTGCGCGGCAAGCGCCGGCTGCATCAGCGCCCAAGCGCGCAGGAGATCGACCATTGCCGCTGGTGGCTGGACCTGGAGCGCGCGCAGGTACGGCCGAAGCTGATCCTGGCGATGGGCGCGTCGGCCGCGCGCGGCGTGCTGGGCCAGGATGTAACGATCTCGCGGGCGCGCACACGAGAATTCACCCTCGAAGATGGCGCGATCGGCCGCGTCACCGTGCACCCATCCTATCTGCTTAGGCTGCCGGATGAGGCAGCGAAGAATACCGAGTTCGCGCGCTTCGTCACCGACCTGCGCGAAGCGGCACGCCGCGCCGGAGAGCTCCGTGGGGCTACTGGCTGAGTTAGTGGAACACTGCGAAGGTCACGGCGGCGAAGTGGCAAGCCGTTCCCGCCAGCACGAAGAAATGCCAGATCGCGTTGTGATACGGCAGGCTCTCCCAGATGTGGAACAGCACGCCGACGGTGTAGATCGCGCCGCCGACCCCGAGCAGGATCAGCGACTCGGTCGGCACCGACATCACCAGGGGCTGGATCGCCGCAAGCCCCGCCCAGCCCAGCGCGAGATAAAGCGGGATCGAGAACCAGTCACGCTTCGGCTCGATCAGCAGCTTGGCCGCCACGCCGGACAGCGCCACCGCCCAGACCACGCTGAACAGCGTGTAGCCTGCGAAGCCGCCCATCTTCACGAGCGCAAAGGGCGTGTAGGTGCCTGCGATCTTGATGAAAATCGCGGCCTGGTCGAGCTTGCGCAGGAAAAGCTTCCAGTCCGGCACGGGGATCAGGTGATAGGCGGCGGAGAAGCCGAACATCGCAACCATCGCCACACCATAGACGAGGAGGCTCGCAGTGACGCCAAAGGGCAGCGTCGAAACCGCAATCGCGATCAGTATGGCTACGGCGATCAGGCTGCCGCCGACGCCCAGCACATGGATAACGCCGTCAGCGATCCGCTCGCCTAACCCGTATTCCGGACAAGTCATGTCCTGAAAGATACTACAGCGGCTCGCGGGCGGCTATTGGTATCGCCGCATTATCTTGAAGCAATCTTGCCGCTTGTGCGGAAATCAACGCCGACGGGGCGGGCGGCGCTGCCCGCCTCCAGGGGCCGCCGGGCCGGTGTCGGTCTTATGGCGGAACACAATCCGCCCCTTGTCCAGGTCATACGGCGTCATTTCCACCGTGACGCGGTCGCCCGCGATCGTGCGGATGCGGTTGCGCTTCATGCGTCCGGCCGTGTAGGCGATGATCTCATGCCCATTGTCGAGCTGCACGCGGAAACGTCCGTCCGGCAGCACGTCGTTCACGACGCCCTCGAATTCGAGAACTTCTTCCTTTGCCATTGGCACTCCTGATGTTGGCGGACCGCCGCGCCGCTGCACACCAGTACGCGGAGGCGGGGGCCGGCGATTATCGCAGGGTTCATCGCCGGCCCGCTGCAGCCTTACTCGACCCGCAGGTTGGTCGCTGCGGTACGGCCCTGGCGGTCCTGTTCCAGATCGTAGCTCAGGCGCTGACCTTCATCTGGGTTCGGGATGCCCGAGCGTTCAACGGCGCTGATGTGCACGAACACATCCTTGCCGCCCTCGTCGGGCTGAATAAAACCATAGCCCTTCTGCGTGTTGAAGAATTTTACGGTTCCGCTCGGCATATCAAGTCTCCTTTGTTGCCTGTTGAGGGAATTGGGAAAGGGAATAGCGCGCGTTCCGCCGGCCGTGTCGTCATCGTCGTCAGCCGTCGTTACGCTGCGTTCCGGGAAGGGGCGGGGCGCCGGTTGCGGCGGCGCGGGCGCTTGGGCGCGGGCTGTTTACCAGGGGCAAGAGCGGGCTGAGCGTCTGGCGCGTCAACCCTGTCGGCTGCATCGCCGATCACGTCCATCCGGCGGCGCGTCAGCTTCTCGATCGCCTTGAGAGTGCCGCGATCAGCCGGCGTGCACAGCGAAATCGCGGTGCCGCTCAGTCCGGCACGGGCAGTGCGGCCGATCCGGTGGACGTAGCTCTCCGGCTCGCCGGGCAGATCGTAGTTGATGACGTGAGTCACGTTGTCGATGTCGATGCCGCGCGCGGCCACATCGGTCGCGACCAGCACCTGCGCCTTGCCATCGCTGAAGCGGGCCAGCGCGCGCTGGCGGGCGGACTGCGTCTTGTCGCCGTGGATCGCTTCGGCCGTCGTGTCGCCCTTGGCGAGCTGCCGCGCCAGACGGTCCGCGCCGCGCTTGGTCCGGGTAAAGACGATGGTGCGCTCGCAGGCCGCGTCGCTCAGAAGCGCCTTGAGCGCACCGAGCTTGGCGCCCTGCTCCACGAACATCACGTTCTGGCGGACCCGGTCGACCGTAAGGGTTTTCGAGGCGATCTCGACGCGCACCGGCTCTGTCAGGATTTCGCGGGAGAGCTTGGCGATTTCGTCCGGCATCGTCGCCGAAAACAGCGCGGTCTGGCGCGCAGCGGGCATCATCGCGGCGATCTTCCGCACATCGCGGATGAAGCCCATGTCGAACATCCGGTCGGCCTCGTCGAGGACGAGGACGCTGGTGTTGTTCAGCCGCACATGCCCTTCGTTGATGTGATCGAGCAGACGTCCCGTCGTGGCGACCAGAACATCAACGCCATCGCGTAGCGCACGGATTTGCGGCCGAGCCGCCACACCGCCAACGACTATACCGTAACGCAGCCGCAACTTGCGTCCATAAGTGCGAAGGCTTTCTGCAATTTGCTGGGCCAGTTCGCGGGTTGGCGCGAGAATCAGGGCTTTCGGATGTCCGGGCAGCGGCGGTCGCGTGTCACGGCTGAGACGCTCCAGCATCGGCAGCGTGAACGCCGCCGTCTTGCCGGTGCCGGTCTGAGCCAGCGCCAGGATATCCTTACCGCCCAGGAGCGGCGGAATGGCTTGGTGCTGGATTGGGGTCGGTTGGCTGTAGTCCAGGCTAGCCAACACGTCGCAGAGAGCCTTGGAAAGCCCAAGGTGCTCAAATGTCGTCAAGAGATCCGTACCTTTTTCCGATGCGACAAGCAGTGGCGAAACGTCATCACGAACGCAAGCCCGGCTGAGGCAAACGTCCTCACCGCGCGCAAATCGGAGAAGACAAAGATATATACTACCGCCAGGACCAGACTCTCAAAGTCGATGCGCCGTCCCTTGGTGGCTGCACGGAATATGATGGAGGGGGGCACGCCTGTCAACGCGCGCCTGCGGTTTTTCGAGCGATTTCTTAGCGCAAAAGTGCAGCCAGCGTGTCCAGCGCATCAGCTTCTTCTGCTGGTTTGTCCCAGCGAATGCGATTGATGCGCGGGAAACGCATGGCCAGCCCGCATTTGTGGCGGGTGGAGGCGTGGATCGAATCGAAGGCGACCTCGAATACCAAGGCTTTTTCCACCTCGCGCACAGGGCCGAAGCGGCCGGTCGTGTGGTTGCGAATCCATTTGTCCAGCTCCTTCAACTCCTCATCGGTGAAACCGAAATAGGCCTTTCCGACCGGAAGCAGTTCGTTTTCGCGCCACACGCCGAAGGTGTAGTCCGAATAAAATGACGAGCGTTTGCCATGGCCGCGCTGGGCATACATCAGAACCGCATCGACCAGCAGCGGGTCGCGCTTCCACTTGTACCACGCCCCCTTAGGCCGTCCGGGGATATAGGCGCTGTCGCGCCGCTTGAGCATCAGTCCTTCGACGGTGGCGAGATCGGGTTCGTCGCCTTCGCTGACCTGCGCGCGCAACTGCGCCAGTTCGTCGGATGAGCCGAAATCGAGCTGCTCGGACAGCGACATGCCAA
>CAYYSM010000052.1:0-11107 GCA_964474225.1 uncultured Hyphomicrobiaceae bacterium | reverse complement strand
ACGTGCCATAGTCCAGATTCAACTCTTCAGCCAGATGGAGTGTAGGAACTCCCTGGATGATTCCTCGCATCACCAGGACGACCGTCTTGCAATCGTAGTGCGTTCCACACCAAACAGTGTTGGTGAAAATGTTGAAGACGCTACCACAGACGCGACAGCGGTAGGCGAAGAGAGGGTCACGACTTCGGTCATGCGCGGGGCTTGATCTGGCGGCAGTGGATGCCCGTTGGGACATTCCAACCCGTCAGGATGGAGTACACACAGCAGGTAATTGTAGCATTCCTGCTCGTCCAATAGATCGGTGATTGGGAATCTTATCATCTTTGCTCCTATTCATATAGCTATGCTAGTCACAGATGAGATTATACCGCATTTCACCCAATTTACCATATGAGCCAAAAATTTATATAACGATAAAAGCGAGACCATTATGATCATAATGGTCTCGCTTTTTTAGAGTAATTGGATTAGGTTACGGCATCAGGCCCAAGAAGGACATCAAGGAGTCCCCTGTGCCACCAGCACCACGGGTCTGAATCATCACACCAACGGTTTGATCTGATTCTACCTTCACCGCTCCGATAAACGAAGATTGTTCATCAGCGCCACCAGCTCCAATAGAAGTCGTATAACGGAGATCAAACTGTCTAATCTCTCCAACGTCATAGTCCATAGCATCCTCAATAGCCGCCTCACCGCCAGGATAAAAAGTGAAGTTAACGGTGGAGGTGGTCGGTTCCATATTCTGGACAATAACTGTCGAGCTCCAGGAATAGCCACCAGAGGCGATTTCTTTGTAAGCGATGGGGATATAGGCCGTTGTACCACCACCCATAACACCGCCGTAGGTCATACCGTAGCGGGTGCCGCCACGCAAGTTAACCATAGCAGCAATAGGCTGACCATTTGTGCTCTGGATCTCCGCAGCGCCGAAGAATGTATCACTGGTAATGCCTGATACATAGCGCTGATCGACGTTTAACGCAGCCTTGGCGGTTACGGTGACTGTATCTGTGCTTCCGACCTCACCGACCACCGGCAGATAATCAATCTCGACCACGGCATCCTCATCACCAAAGTTTACGATTAGCATGGCTGTGCTATAACTATCGCCCAGCGAGACTATCTCTTTATAGATTGAGGGCAAAACTATAGGATCAATAGTACCTCCTGCATAGCTCGGCAAAGCAAACAGAACGCGGTCACCACCATCATTGTAGACCACCGGGGCGACATCACGATCGGCAATAATCTGCCCGGAACCAAAGAATGTTGCACCGATGTTGGCCTCGCTCGGCGTCGTAGACTGGTCAATGTAAACCGAACCACCGGCTGGGATCGTAACACTGTGTGTATAAGGCTCAATTAGCGTCCCTCCTACTACAGGATTGAGGTTGGGGTCGGGACTAAAGACAATGTCAACTTCCGCTGGGTTATCAGTGTCTGTGTTCTGGATGACGATTGTGGTGTTATAGGTAAGACCACCACTGGAAACGTTCTTGAGCAACTGCGGCAGTAATAGATCTTGACCGGCCCCAGAGGTATCAAGAGCGTTATAGCTCTCGAAGCCAGGAGCTGCCCCCCCGGTTCGCACCATATTAGCCGCAGCACCAATAGGCTGATCCGCCGAAACAATGGCGGAACCCTGGAAAGGATCTGTGCCGGGATCGCCAGTGTCATAGCGCTGGTCGAAGTTATAGTTCTCGCTAGCAGCGACATCCTGGCTCAACGTATTTGTATTGGTGCCATCAGTGCTATAGAAATCCACACCAACAGTTGCAGTATCGTCACCGAGGTTCTGTACGGCAAAAGCCGTACTCATCGTACTGCTACCTCCCTGGCTCATAGCTGGCGCTGCTGCCAGAGCCAAAGCTAGAACTAAGGCTATACTCAATATAACTTTCCTCTTCATCTAAATGCTCCTTTCATTTCCTGTCTTCACCATTAAACTTTGGCCCAATGTATTCTGAGCCACTTAATGTCATTATACCTATCTTATCCCCCTCAAGTCAATAATTCTTTAGGATTATCTCCTCTAAAAACTCTTTGTAGGCTCAGTATAATTAAAACTAAGATACCCTCCCCTAACATCAACCAGACTCGCGTGGTTATTGAAACCACGACAGCTACTGAAAAAGGCATCATATGGCTCAGCAAAAATGCTAAAACCCCCTCCCTGATACCCCACCCGTTAGGAGTCAAAGGGATCAGAAATCCTAAGACCATCGAAGCTGCCAAACTACCTGTCAGCGCCGGAAACTGATAGATTGGCAAGGGATATAGGGCTCCAACTAATAGAAAGAAAGCACCGCCAACTACAAGGACCATCAAAATATAGTAACATAGCAAGCTGAGTATATGACGGTATCGCAATTGCGATAGATTTAGAGGCTTCACATCTAACCATTGCTGCAATAAGTATATCTTGCTAATACATTCGAAAGTCATAGGGTGTAATAAAAGCAAACCCAGACCAACTCCTCCAACTAATACAATGATCATCCTCGTATTCACAAAGCTGACATTGCCCCAGAACGGAAGAGATATCAAGAAGACAAGTATTTCACTCACCACCCGTAATCCTGTCTCAAGAGCCATACTTACCACGACACTCTCCTGCGACATCTCAGATCGCCCCAGATAAAAACGTCCCACGTAACTCCATATCCCTCCAGGTAGATAACGACCAAGTTGCGATAGGAACCAAATTTGAACACTACGCCACCAATCGATCGACACGTGGATCGCCCGCAAGGTCAAACCCCAACGTAGGCTAACTAGTAAGAGAGCTAAAATAAGCGCGCCCAAAGAAGCCAATAAAAGCACATAGTTCATGTTTGAAAAAAAACCAGGAGGTAAGGATTGCCAATCACGAACGAGTCGCAAAATTAAAAGGCTCCAGATAATTGTTACCAACAATATTGAGAGTATTTTAGAATGTCTGTGCACCCTATCACTAACTGGAGTTAGGTATTTAACAATCTTGCACAATTTTGAGATTTGCATCAGCTATTTTAGCTTATTCTCCTCTATGTCGCCTTGTAACAGAGCGCAACAAAACGATGCGCTTTTTGCATATTTGTCTTGGTAAAGCTCACATCCTCTATCTTCAAAATTGGCTTAATACGGTGACGTATGAGAGCTCCAATTGCTAAGCGCAACTGGGGAGGTAATATGTGCTTAATGCGTGAAAGAGAAGAATTTGTTACCTTCCGTATGGGATGGGACTCGTATACTGGTATATTTATACCCCATATCTCTACACTATCGAAGATAGTATATAACATCGTTCTGAAATCGTCTAAGTAGAATTCTCGTACGTGGAAGGGCCAGGATGGTTTATCGAGGCCTGGTGAGGAAACAGCCTTATTAGGTGTAGAGAGATACGCCCATCCTCCCTGCTTGAGAACACGATATAATTCTGATAGATAGCGTTCTGTGGGAGCTAAGTGTTCGATAACCTCCATTGAGCTCACAAAGTCAAATGTCTCGGAACTCAGTCCCAATGCTAAACAATCCATTGTATAGAAGGTCAGATTGGATCGACGATAATGAGCTTCCGCTTGAAAAATTGCCTCCTGAGAGATGTCAATTCCCATCACGTATCGCGCTCCTGCTTGCGCAATAAAATTCGCTATATGACCAGTCCCGCAGCCATTGTCAAGAACAAGACATTCTTGGAAATAATCACGCACGAAGTTTAAACTGGCTTGCTCCTCTATGATCATATGCGCCAGCCAAGGCACATCAGGTGTGATTCTCTCACCGCTGAAATCCACGTTCACACTCCTAAAGCATATGGGATTGCCTAGTGGCAACGGCCAAAATATGAGTACAAAATATTAACCGCAATAATGGAAGTCGCTGAACCAAATCCATTATCTTCATCATCCATCCCGGATACGTTTCAGAATAAGATGAAAGATGAGTCAACCAGACTCGTCCATCAAAGCCACATTGTCGCAAAGTATTCTTCAGTGACCAGATGCTCTGTTCGTTAACATGCATCGATTGATGATATGGAAATCTCTCGCGAGGATTCCTGGGTAGTTGAACACCACGGAATCTCTCAAAACAACGAAACAGAGGATAACCAAACTGATAATACCAAATATTGGGTGCGGTATGTATAATTAACCTACCATCCAGCTTGATCACGCGCCGTATCTCTAAAAGCGCCTGTTCAAGCTCCCAATGATGTAAGTGTTCTACAATATCTAACATCAATATCCGATCAAACGTTTCTGATGCAAAGGGTAAACGACGAGCATTGCCAGCAGTTAAGTGGCAACGCCTTCTTAGTCCTAAGTCCATACGCCGGATAGAAACTTTACTTAGCTCCAGGGCAGCAAGTGCATAGTCCATTCCCCAGGCTTCAACTTCTTGTTGTGTTAGCCAAGCCAAAGACTCTCCTCGACCACATCCCACGTCCAGCACACGCATACCAGATTTCACATCAATACACGCCAAGGCTTTCTGTAGCCGAAAAGAGAGTTCATCAGCAATAGTAAACTCCGCGTGGCCTTCGCAGTCACTGAGGAAATAATCTGTATCGTATAGGGACGAGTCGGTGGGAACAGTATTAGTCACCTTTGAATTATCTTCCATGTTCCTCAATGACCTCGCGATAAAGCGCCAATGTATGCTCTGCAGTTTTCTTCCATGTGAACGTCTGACTACGGTTCAGCCCACAAGCGCGCATTTTAGCCAAAGTGGCGCTATCGAGTAGCAACGTTACCATCGCTTGGGCAAACTCAGAGATATCCAAGGGATCTTCCACCAACCATGCAGCATCTCCCACTACTTCTGGCACACTGCTTTTCTGGGTTGCCAATACAGGTACGCCACAAGCCATTGCTTCTAAAGGTGCAAGGCCGAATCCCTCGTACAAGGATGGATACACGAATAAGGAAGCGCCAGCATAAATGTATGGAAGATCATCATCATCCACTACTCCGGTAAAACGTACCCGCTTCCTATTACGTTGAGCGGCTAAATCAAACAAGCGCTGATCGTTGTGAGTATGAATACAATCACCAACGATAACAAACTCGTGATTTTTTATATAGCCTTGATCAATTAGAGAATAGAATGCTTGCAGAGTTGTGTAGATATTCTTATGCATAGCCAACCCACCAACACTTAAGATATACGGTTGTCGAATATCATATTTCTGAAGAACCATAAGCAGTTGTTCCACACCCACTTGCCGGTTTCGAAATAAGTGATCTAATGCTGGATAGATGACACACACCCTCTCAGATGATAAATTGTAGAAATGCAATATGTCCAGCTTTGTGCTTTTTGAGATGGCAATAATTCGATCCATGCTCTTTAGTAACAAATGTTGAATTGTCTTCCAGTAGAATACATCCATTCGGGAAAACATATTAGGGTAGTGAAAACGACTTAGATCATTGATTGTAATGATGCTAGGACAAGGAACAAAAAAACTACCATGATTTTTAGCAAAATGTACCAAGTCAATGTCACGATTTCGAACAATACGCGGTATATATACCTGTGCCCAGATACGCGCTCTATATTTGTCTAGCGCTGGCATAACGATTTGTTCCAAGTTGGACAAGCCCTGTAAAGCAGATTCGTGTTCGTTTATAACGACAATAATCTGTTGTTCTGGATCTTTATCAGCTACGCTTCGAATCCAGCCCAAAGCTGAGGACTTTGCTCCTCCATAACTAGGTAAACCCAACGCATCAAATAGTATTTTCATGGATTGTTAGCACTTTGTTAGTCATACAAGTCGTACCTTTTTTGAGTTTGGCGAAATACGGTTAGATATTTATCAGCTATACGTGTCCAACTATAACGATCCTCGATGAGATGACGCTGACGCAGCTGATCTTCTATGCTCCATTCAATCTCAAGTGCATATTCAATAGCTCTTAAAAACGCGTTTTTATTGCCTGGAGGCACTAATATGCTGTCCTCTGATGAGGTAAATGCATCATTAATGCCTTCCATTGAAGACGCGATGACAGGCAATCCTGATGCTCTGGCTTCTAATGTCACGATACCAAAGCCCTCGGGATCTCCTGTAACCGGTATATTTGGCATCACAAACAGATCAGCCATCGCGTATGCTGCCTGTAGTTCATTATCAGGCACTCGTCCAAGGACAATCACCTGTTTAATTAGACCGTGATTTTGTATCGCGGCTTCGATTACCTGGCGCTCCGGGCCATCGCCAACGATTATATAAACCCAATCACATCGACTTTCTGCCAACTCGGATAATACATGGGAAATGAAAAATTCTACACCCTTACGTGGCACCAATCTTCCTACAGTAAGGAAAATGAAGTGAGGGCGAGTATCAATTCCCCAACATTCCAGCCAATATCTTTGTTCCTTCTCAGTCAATGAAACTTTAAAAGCATTGATGTCTACTCCAACAGGAATTACCTCTGTGCGTTCTGCTTCTATCCCCCGATCTAGACATTGCTGCCGTGTATACTCACTAATACAGACAATAAAATCTAATCGTCTCATACAGGCAGGTATAACTGCCTGATAAAGTCGATTCGGATATATTACATCAAGTCCATGAGCATTAACTACAACTGGTAAACGACCTAATACACGCAGAAGTAACCCAAGCGGCGCGAGCACGGGGTCACCAATGTGGATCAAATCTACTGGCTTTGTCACTAAAACCCACAAGGCTTGGATAAATGCACATATAAAAAACAGAGGGAGCCACCTCTGAGACCTACCCCATTTAATTATTTGGACTGATACACGGCGTGCGATAGTTGTTGTCAAATAATAACTTAATTCTTGCATACCTCCTACTGAAGGAGGGTATTTACGAGTTATGAATAAAATCATTTATCGTCGACAGATGAAAACAAACTGATAGGTATGACAAATTGGTAGTAAGTTGAACGCAAATAATATAAGTTTTCGCAGCACTCCCTTAAGTAAACCTCCCTCAAAAACATCCGGGCCGATATCCCGATATATTGAATCAATTTTCAACCCCGCTGTCTCGAATAACATACGCCAGCCTCCGCATTTTCGAGGCACTTCGTGAGGTTGTCCAGTTCCTTTTAGAAATTTAAACAAGAAGAAGTCACTATTAGGAACCACGAAACATATCTGTGCTTCTGGCTTGAGTATTCGTATGATTTCTTTCAATGCCCCAGATGGATTTCTAAAGTGCTCCAGAGTTCCCATAAAAGCAGCTCCGCCAAATGACGCGTTGCTAAAAGGCAGTTTCTCTGCATTAGCTTGGACAAGTGCTACATAATCTTCAGCGCCCGATGCAACTCGAATCGCTTCCAAGGAGATATCGATCCCTACAGGCATAACGCCTTGGCCTGCTAGATATGATCCAACAGCCCCCAATCCACATCCAACATCAATGAAACGAGTGTCTGGTTTAATATTAATCCCCCTGAAATTACTACGAACACGTCTCAAGCTTTGATCTGTAACTTGATCTCGCTTTGTTCCATAATACTCTTCGTAATATTGCCTGATACTGTCTTGAGAATTCAATCGTTTCCTCCATCTTGTCGTTGTCCAGCTACCTGTGTGTTGAATTCATATAGGTAGACAGCTGCATTTGGTGCTTTAAAGAAATGGAGCTGGTTGCCTATTTCATCCAGATAGTATAAAAACAGTTTTTCTTCATCGAATCCTCCCCAAGTAAAAATATGGGAAAAAAGTACCCATACTCGCTCTCTATTTCGTAGTGCATCAAGATCCTCGAAGTAAACTGACCAATCATCTCGAGAAAACTTACCTATGACGTAGTCACTTCCCTCAAAGCCATATCTAGAAGAATAATACTCAAATGCAGGATAGGCACCATAGTAAACATATACGTAGTCATCATCTTGCCATTGCTTCTTGATATGCATCACAACAGGTTTGATCTCTTCAACAGTACGGGGGTTAGCTAAGTGATGGCATGCTTTTTTGAGAGGGTGAAAGATTAGTAGAAAGATGACAATAATTCTCAACAAAGGAATACTGGCAGACGTGTGGACTCTAATTTGTTCTACCCCCTGTGAAATCAGCAATAAAACAAAAGGTACGATAAATAACAACAATCGACCGCTAAAGGGGTATTTACGAAGTCCAGAAGCAAACAGAAGATATGGAAGTGGAGATAACAATGTAAGAAGATAGCATTTCTTTTTTTGAAACATTGAGATGCATCCCATAGCAAAAGTTATTGCTGCTACACCAGGAAAAAACAGAGCCACAGGGTCTCTAAAAATCTCGAAAAAAGTATTAATAAACCATTCCAAATCAGATAAAGATATAGGTGGGAAGGGGACAAAAGCTTTATGCCAGTAGTTTAACAAGTTGCTAGCCTGACTTAAATTGTGGAGAGAGATAGAATATAATACACAAAAACTCAAACCCCAAATCGAGTAAACGGTGGTCAGTTTAGCTATCCTGCCCCACTTCTTCTGAAGTAAGTTCAGTAAGCTCAAACTTGTTCCTATACCTGCTAGAACAAATACAGCTGGATGTGAAAACCAAATTGCAGTCCCGCCAATACATCCATAGAAAACAAGGTGCCAGATTTTCAGGTGTTTAGAGCTAATGTACACCGTCACAACATATAATAGCAATGATACAAATACATCAGTTGAATATTGTTTAACTTCTGAGGAATAATAGATTAGTTTTTCAGATGTTACAAAGAGAAAGAGTGCAAGTGGTATAGCTTTTGCATCAATGTAAATTCTGGCTAGCCAGTAGAAAAGGAATACAGAGGCCAGGCCACACAGTAATGGAAATAACCTTAATGCGTACTCACCATTACCTAAGATTTTCACAATTAACCTCATGATAATCAAAAAACCTATAGGAGCTCCTTGATCATAAGCCAATGGTTTTAGAAGTTCGGAAAATGATCGCTCCAATATATTCAAAGCCAGGTATGCCTCATCCATCCACAATGAGCGATTGAACAAGTATTGAGCAATGCGCAGTGCTAGACCGAACACGAGTAAAAGCCTAACAACTCTTTCGGGTTTCCAAAAATTTCTAGGTTGTTGTAATAAATTTTTCATATTGGTCTATGCACAATACTCAATCAGTGTTGAGCCGAAATATGAATATCCCATCATTTTGATAAACTAATTCCGCCTCATTTTTTTCACTAAGTCGTTGAGCATTCAGTCCAGAGCCTGAGAAATCACCGTTTTTTCCAATATATATATAATCGACCCCCATCTCACGTAGTCTATCAAGATACCGATTTTCAATTTCCAGGTTTTCCACTGCTTGTGACAACTCAACAATTTTGGACATATAGGTCTTTGCTCCCAGGCTAAACAACATCACACTAGCTGTTGTCTGACGCCCCGTGAAATAAGGAATCCAATACCCAGCATCCGTCCCATGTGGCGCTTTAGGAAGCCAAAAGTAAGTATTCACAGCGAACAACGCATCTTCCGGAGAGTTTTCCTTGATCCATTTCATCGCTTTCTCATCCTCTAACGTAACAAAATAGCGATAATGCTCAATTTCTGTGACTCGAACGTGGCTGGCAATAAAACCACTTGCAAAAACGAGCACTACCGTAAAGTTACTAATCAGTCTATACCAACGTGAGCTACGTAATGTCAATGTCAAAGCCATTTCTGGAATTGAACCAGTGACTAATCCTATAGGCAAGTACAGTATAATCAGGACAGCCCCTAAATTAGTGAAAATTAGAAACGGGATCCTTAAAAGATAAGCATTGCCTATAAGATACAAAGTAATTGTCCATACTAAAGCAGCTATTACCAGCTTTTCGCATTTCACCAATCCGATTATAATACCCAAGCTAGCTAGAACCATCAACCAGGTATGCGCTGCTAGTTGTGGCACGCTTTGCCATGAAAACTCATAATAGCCTTGCATAAATTTGGCAACATCACTGCCTATGACTTCTATTCGGCTAGCTGTTGTTGAGTTCACCCTTGTCAAGATATAAACATATCCTGCCTCCCACAGTACCGGTACGATCAAAATCAGGGCTAACAATCCTATGGCAATCACACCCTTGGTGGTGTGAATGATCGTCCTCCCCCCTCGCGCTTTCCAAAGCTCCCATACCACGCTCATCGCCAGCAGCGGCAGATAAAACGCCGCCACGCGAAAATGGAGCAGAAACACCGCTCCCGTGAGCGTCGCCCCGAAAGCCGTGCTCCACAAAATCTCGGTTCTATGCTCTTGCCACGGAAGCTTCCACATCTTGATCGTGTCCCACGTCACCAGCCAGGCGATCAACAGGATGGTCTGCGCAGCGACTTGCGTGAAGCGCCCCCAATTCACGTACCAGGCCGGCTGATGCGACCATAACCCCACGACCGCCGCGCCCACAAGCGCGCCCACGCGCCCCACCTTGCGGTCGAGCACCAGGTAGACGCCCAGACCACATAACCCGTTCAACACCTGCGCCGTCCAGAGCAATGCTGTGTGGGCCGGAACCTGGGCCAACCACTGTGTGGTAGCGGTCAGCGAATACAGCCCCAGGTGATATTGATCCAGTGGAATCGGGAAATACGGCTCCATCGTAGTCGGCAATTGTCCCTGCACCGCCGTGAGGCGGGTCAGAATCGCGTGATGCAGCGAGTCGGACCAGGCTGGATAGGGCTGATCGCGGATGATCCAGAAGCGCGTGAAGAGCGTCATCCCGAAGATCCCCAGGGCCGCCCATTCCAGGCGGTCGAAGGCGAATTGCTCCTTCCAATGATCCCGCATTCGCCAGCCGATGACGATGGCACAAAGAACAAGCATCGCACTCATTTTGTAAGGTCCAAACGTCAAAAACGGGATCGCCCAGCGCGCGCCATAGAAAAGCACCGGGTAGAACGCGATGCTCAATCCCACCGCCACGATCCACCGCTGCAAGCCATCCCAGCGCCGCCACAGGCCACTGAAAGCCAACATCGCCCAACCCGGCAACGTCAGCATCCCCACCAACGCAACTGCGGCTTGAAGATTCGTCAGCGTCAGTATCAGTATCCCCTTTTGATTCCAGCTTCCTGCTCCCTGCTTTTAGCTGACAACTCCAACCGCCGCACCCGATACACCACATCCTCCACCATCACCCGATTCATGCGCACCAACT
>CAYYSM010000051.1:0-11302 GCA_964474225.1 uncultured Hyphomicrobiaceae bacterium | reverse complement strand
TCAATGCCGCGCAGCTGACCACGGTCATGGTCGACGCCTATGAGGGGCCGGACGGGCTGGCCGAGCTGCTTGCCGATGAACGCATCACCGCGGTGATGATCGGCCCTGGCGCGGGCGTCACTGAGGAGACCCAGCAGAACGTTGCGGCCGTTCTTGGGAGCGGCGCCGCCACGGTGATCGACGCCGACGGCCTGACCTCGTTCGAGGATGATCCATCCGCGCTCTTCGAGCAGATCAAATATCGCGAGCCGCCGGTGATCCTCACGCCGCATGAGGGCGAGTTCGCCCGCGTGTTCCCGGAGTTGACGGAAGAGCCGTCGAAGCTGGAGCGCGCCCGCGCGGCCGCGGAAATGTCCGGCGCGGTCGTCGTGCTGAAGGGGCCGGACACGGTGATCGCCGCGCCCAATGGCGTCGCCGGGCTGGTCGAGAACGCCCCGCCCTGGCTGGCAACCGCCGGGACCGGCGACGTGCTGGCCGGCATCGTCACCGGCCTGCTGGCGCAGGGCATGGACGCGCTCGACGCGGCCATGGCCGGCGTGTGGATTCACGGCGAGACCGCCAGAGAGATCGGCCCTGGCATGATCGCGGAGGACATGAGCGAGGCGCTGCCCGAGATCATCCGCCGGCTTGACGAGCGCGCCGACCTGTTCTCTGGCAAGACCTGATCCTCTAGATACGGCCCGGCCCGGGCAGCCCCAGCAGGTCCGCCACCCGCTCCGACCACCAGCCCTTGAAAAACCGCGACTCGTGCTCGGCAAAGGCTTCGCAGACCGCGCGCAGCTTGTCCTTGTCCGCCGCGAGCCGTTCGACCTCCACCCAGCGGTTCCACTCGCGCGTGATGGTCCAGTCCGGAATGCCGAAATTCGCATCCGGCAGCCGGTAGTGAAAGGTTGGCCGGCTCTTCACGCGCGGATCGGTCACACTCGCGCGCACGCGCGGCGCGTCGAGCCAGGCAAACAGCGGCAGCAGGTCCAGCTCGCGATTGCGGGTCGGATTGTGCCAGAGATAGTCGTCGATCAGTTGCTCGAAGCCGGGCCAGTAATCGGTCGCTGTGATGCGGCGGATATAGGCTTTCGGGAACGGGTCGGCGAAGGCGAAGACGCGCCGCGTCATGTCGACGGCGATTACCTCGCGCAGCCAGGGCGACAGAAGCACATACGCCTTGAGGATCGATGTGATGTATTCCGCTTCCTTCCGCGCGATGTCGGGGTTGAGCTGCGCCCCAAAGGCGTAAAGCGGGTTCTCGCGCGTGCCAGCCGCGCCGCGCCTGTTGAGCGCGTCGATGGTCGCGTCGAGCAGATGCATGTCCTCAAGGCGCAAGGGCGGACAGACGATCTCGCAGGGGATCACGGTCGCCGCCAGTTCCCCCACAATCTCGCCGAGCGCGCTCTGGAACCAGCGCAGCCACTCGTCCACCTCCGCGGCGAGGATGGGCGACTCGTCAGGGGATTCGAGGCGGTGAATGTATTGCGAGTCCAGCTCGACCAGGAAGTCGCCGTGGCTCGTGCCTGTCACCTGAATGCGGTGGGGCGTCAGCGCCGCAAGCTCGCCGCCGAAGATCTCCTGGACGCACGCGGCGGCCTGGCGCGGAGAGACCGTTGCAAATTCGATCTCCACACCGACATGGCGCGGCTCGCCCTGCCAGTTCTCGGTGAAGGGCGGCGCGGCGGGGCGCGATTGCCCGTGACTGTTTCGTTTTTGCTCTGACACCATGCGACGCGGATATCGTCGTTGCGCCTGCCGCGCGAAAGACCCGCGCGCAAAGTTTTATAGCATAAGGCCCGGGGTTTACGCAGGCGCGAAACCCTGAAAGGGTCCAAAACGTTGCGCGGCGGCGCGTTTTGTACTTGTCTGGGGTGCACGCCGCGCACGACTGGCCGCAAATAACGTTGCGCTGGAGGGGAGAGGCGCAAGCGTGTTCGTTGACCTGAAGCAGAATCCGTCCGGTCTGTTGAACGCCGTGTTCGACAACCTCTTCGACGCCGTGGCGGTGGTCGACGGCGAAACGGGACGATTCCTCGGCGCCAATCAGGAAGCGCTCGATCTGCTCGGCTACACGCCGGACGAGCTGCGCGACCTGCGCCCGGACGACATCCATCCGCACGAAATCCCGAGACTTCGGGACTTCCTGAAAGAGGTTCGCGTAAAGGGCCGGTGGATCTCGGGCGAACTGTCCTGCCGGCGCAAATGCGGCGATCTGGTGCCAGCCGAAATCCGCGCCACGCGCGCCGTGGAGGACAACCGCGAAATCATCATCATTGTGATCCGCGACCGCCGCATCGACCAGCTGGCGGAACTGGGCCGGTCGATCCGCAAGATCGCGCATGATCTACGCAACACGCTCGCGACGGCGCAACTCCTCAGCGACAGCCTGATGAGCCATGGCGACCGCACCGTCCGACGCAACGCCGAGACGATCGCCCGCGCTGTGGACCGAGCGCTGCACATGAGCCGGCAGGCGCTCGGCACTGGAAAAAGCAGCGCGCCGCCGCCGCAATACGAGCGCTTCCTGCTGATCGACGTGGTCGAAGAGGTCCGCAATTCGCTTGGCATCGATCCGCAGGACGGAAAGATCAAGGTGCCGGATGAAGCCGCCGGGGCCATCCTCGACGCCGACTTCGACCAGATCTATCGCATCCTGTTGAACCTTTCGCGCAATGCCCTCGACGCAGGCGCGACGACGATCGGACTGTCCTGCGAACGCGGCGATGACACCGTTGAAATACGCATTGCCGATAATGGTCCCGGCCTGCCGCAGGACATGGCGGATCAGCTCTTCGAGGAAAAATCCGGCCCATCACGTCCGGGCAAGACGGGCCTCGGCCTCATGATTTCCCAGGAACTGGCCCGGAACCACAGCGGTGATCTCACTCTGCTGGACACAGGACCGTCGGGCACCGCCTTTCGACTGAGGCTGCCGGCTAAGGCCCCCACCTCGGCCGGCTAGGTCTCGGTGCAGGAATCGTCTGGAGGCAAGCGGAACTCCGGGTCGATGCGCGTGCGCAATAGGTTGTTGGTGTAGGTTGCCAGCGTGTAGGCGGCGAAGATCGTGATGATTTCCAGCAGCCCGCTGGAGTGCAGTCCCTGCGCCTCGAAATCCGCGATTTCGTGACGTCCGAGCCGTCCATGCGTCTGCGCAATGCGTCGCGTTGCACGGACCAGGAGCCGCTCGCGCTCCGCGCCAGGCATCTCGCCTGCGCAGATTGCCTTGATCGCCGCTTCATCCACACCATGCCGACGCGCTTCGCTTACGAACACCGATTCGCAATAGGCGCAGCCGGTCTGCACCGAGACTTCGAGCGCCACCACAGCCTGCTCGCCAGCGCTCAACTGCCCCTCGGTCTCCAGCGCATGCTCCATCTCCACAAAGGACTGCAGCGCCGCCGGATTCTTGGCCAGCATGCGATAGACGTTCGGCGCTGTCCCCCCGAACAGCCCGGCCACCTTTTCAAGCAGTTTGTCCGAAGAGTTGGGCATGCCCTCCGATGCCATGCGTGTTTGAACTCCGTCTTTGTCGCGCCCAATCCTAAATGCGCGTAGTTTGCTGGCTACTCAATCCCGCGTGACACATTTGTGAGTTTCGCGCGCCCTCCTGAATGAGGCAAGCCAACCATGGCGAAATGCCCCAGAGCACTCACGCGCCCTTCGCGGGGATTTGAGCCGATGTGACCCCCGTTCCTGTAGCGCTGATGATATCTCCATTTGCAGAGCGCGCCTATAGCCGTCGCGCCGGTCGCCAAGGGGAGTGCCATGGGAATGGAACTGGATTGGTTCAGCTACATCACGATGGAGGGCCTCGACCTCCTGACCAAGCTGTTCGTGTTCACGGTGGGGCTCGGAGCGCTCGCCGTCGTCATTCTTTTCATTATTGATGTGTCGCAGACCAGGGACGCGGTGCGCCGCAACTATCCGGTCATTGGCCGGTTCCGGCACATTTTCACGACGCTCGGCGAGTTTTTCCGCCAGTATTTCTTCGCGCTCGACAGGGAAGAGATGCCGTTCAATCGCGCGCAGCGCGACTGGGTCTACAAATCTTCCGCCGGGAGCGACAACATGACCGCCTTCGGCTCCACGCACAATCTGAGCGAAGTCGGCTCGCCGGTTTTCGTCAACTGTCCGTTCCCGACGCTCGAAACCGACGGCGCGCCCACGCCGAGCGTGGTCGTCGGCGAATACACGCCCCATCCTTACGAGTTCAGCTCCGTTATCAACATCTCCGGGATGAGCTACGGCGCGATTTCGGACCCCGCCGTGCGTGCGCTGTCGAAGGGCGCGGGCATGGCGGGTTGCTGGCTCAACACCGGCGAGGGCGGGCTGGCCCCGCAGCATCTGGAGGGCGGCGCGGATATCGTCCTGCAGATCGGAACGGCGAAATACGGCGTGCGCACGCTGGACGGCCGGCTGGATGACGGCAAGCTGCGCGAGATCGGCGCGATCCCGCAGGTGAAGATGATCGAACTGAAGATGAGCCAGGGCGCGAAGCCGGGCAAGGGCGGACTGCTGCCGGGCGTGAAGGTGACGCCCGAAATCGCCAAGATCCGCGGCATTCCCGTCCATCAGGACTCGATATCGCCTAACCGCCACCCGGAGATCGACAATGTGCAGCAGATGCTCGATGTCATCGGCCATCTGCGCGGGGTCTCGGGCAAGCCGGTCGGCTTCAAGAGCGTGGTCGGCGCTTATGGCTGGCTGGAGCAGATGTGCGAGGAAATCCACCGCCGCGGCATCGAAAGCGCGCCGGACTTCATCACCATCGATTCGGGCGATGGCGGCACCGGGGCGGCCCCGATGGCGCTGATGGATCATGTCGGGCTGCCGATCAGGGAGGCGCTGCCGCTGGTCGCCGACATCCTCACGCGCAATGGCCTGCGCGAGCGGATCAAGCTGTTCGCCTCGGGCAAGCTGGTCACGCCGGCGGAGGTTGCCTGGGCCTATTGCGCCGGGGCGGATTCGGTGGTTTCGGCGCGTGGATTCATGTTCGCGCTGGGCTGCATTCAGGCGCTGAAATGCAACAAGAACACCTGCCCAACCGGCATAACGACGCACAACCCGCGGCTGCAGCGCGGTCTAAACCCCGCGGATAAAGCGGTGCGGGTCATGCAGTATGTCGAGAAGATGCGCACGGATGTCGGCATCATCGCGCATTCCTGCGGCGTGCCGCATCCGCGCGCGCTGAAGCGGTACCACTGCCGCATGGTGCAGCCCAACGGTCGCTCCGCGCCGCTCGATGAGCTTTTTCCGCCGGTCGGCCAGGGCAGCGCCCAGACCGTTGCGGCCTGACAAGGAGCCCGGCGGAATGCCGGGCTTCGTCTCACGCGGCGTAGCGCTTCGGCAGATCGAGCACCGCCATCATGAAGTTGCTGCCATCCTCGATGGCCTCGCTCCAGATGGACAGGTAGGTCGGCACGCCGGGGCGCACGCGCCCGATCACGTCGCCGTGGTCGAACTGCAGCGATGCCTCGAACTTCTTTGCCACGCGCTGCATCTTCCGGTTTTCGAGCAGGCAGTTCATGTAGAGCCGCTCGATGCCGCGGTTGCGCGCCGACCGGATGGTGCGGCCGAGCAGCTCGCTGCCGATGCCCTTGTTCTGGTAATCGGTCTCGACCGAAAACGCCGCCTCGGCCTCGCCAGACCAGTGATCGCCGATCCGGCGCAACTCGGCCGCGGCGCGCACTTCGCCGTTGACGATGAAGGCGTGGATGACGCTGTCCCAGTCGCCGACATTGGCGGCGTAATCGCTGATGAACGCGTCATTGACCGGCATGCCAAAGCGAAGGCGCCGGGTTTCCTTATCCAGTCTCAACAGGTGGTCACGGAACTTCTCTGTTTCCGTTGGCCAGAGCTTTCTGAACGTTCCTCCCCAGAAGTAAGATTCAGCCATGAGAACCTCTCCCGGGTTGCGTTGCGTCGTGGCAGAAGCCGGGTCTGCGCCGGTCTTGCTGCACTGCAGCATACATTGGGGAATGTGGCTTCGGTAAGACCCGGACGCCACCGCTCCACGGCGGATCGGGCGCATGGCTGCCATGCCGATGAGGCAGACCCCGTGCGCGCGCATCAGCGTGTGCGTCGACTATCCGCCCTGATCGTTGCAATCGGAAGTGGTAAGGGGAAGGAAGGTGGCCGGATCCCGATGGGGGTAAGGATCCGGCCGTTTTGGGCACTAGAGAGGGAGAGGACTGGGCTATGAAAACGCCAGATGATCAGTCCGGCGCAATCTTGCCTTGTCCCAAACGCGGTACTTCTACGCTACGCACACGGTACTAAACCGTATGTTCGCTCCCGTTGGATTTAAGCATCCGTGAGCCGGATACCTGTATCCGCAGGGGTCTGAACCGACCGGTGTGGAGACTTCGGGCGATGGTTAATGACCAGGAGTAGATATCTGGTCATCAACACAATTCGGCTAGAGGACATTTCAGGAATTGAGACCGGCAAGTGTCCCTCAACATTTGCGCGACCCTCGGTTTCCCGAACTTTTTTTCTGCCGATTGATGAACTTGACCCCCCGCATGCATGGAGAGGAAGTGTTGCCCGTCGCGACCACAAGCCAGTTGTGCCGTTCAGATAAATACACCTTATACGCGCATTCCGGCGCTTGCAAGAGAAATTTTATGCAATCAAAGGTTGATTTCGGCTCGCGCCGGTGCGTCCCGGCGCTGCTGCCGGGCATTCGCGTAACCACGGCTGCTTGGCAGGCTTTCGCGCTCAGGTTGCAAGGCGTCAGGACGGGGCCGCCGGATATGCCACCTTCGTCCAATGCGCGCTTGGAATCGCTGTAATTCCGCATACTTGGGTGGGGAGACGGTAAACGGATGAAGGCCGCGCTTGGAAATGCCGCGACGGCGGCTTAAATCCGCGGTGAACTCTGTGATGCCGGCAGGGGTGGCTTTCGGTCTTGTTGAAACCCTGTGGACGCTGTGCGCGGGCGGCCGGCCCGCGGCGTCCCTGCGGCCCAATCTCTTCCGCATTGATCGCGCGGACTTTCAGCTTTGGGAGGCTTACGCAGCAGGATGATCTATGTGCAGCTTGCCGCTGGTCTCGCCTTGCTCGTCGTCTTCGGCGACGTTCTCGTGCGCGGCGCCGCCGACCTTTCCTACCGGCTGGGCATCCCGCCGCTGATTGTCGGGCTGACGGTGGTCGCCTTTGGCACGTCTGCGCCTGAGCTGGTGGTTTCGGTCAAGGCGGCGCTGGACGGGTTGCCCGGCATCGCGATCGGCAACGTTGTCGGCAGCAACATTGCCAACATCCTGCTGGTCCTTGGCCTGCCCGCCATCATCAGCGCGACCCGCTGCGATCATCACGCGCTCGACCGCAATACCTACATTGTTCTTGGCACCAGCATCCTCTTCACGGGGCTCTGCTTTCTGACGCCGATGACCTTCTGGGATGGCGCGCTGCTTTTCAGCCTGTTGATAGCGTTCCTGTGGCTATCCGCGCGGCGGGCGATGCGCAGCCGTCCGGACGGCAGCATCGTGCCGATCGAGGATGATGTGGCGGCGCTGCCCGGACCGATATGGGTGTCCATCGGCGCGCTGGTGATCGGGCTGATCGGCCTGCCGGTTGCCGCGCATCTCACGGTAGATGGCGCCTCGGCGGTGGCCCGCGCCTGGGGCGTGTCGGACACGGTGATCGGTCTCACGATCGTGGCGATCGGCACCTCGCTGCCAGAACTCGCCACCACCCTGCTCGCGGCAATTCGTCAGCACGGAGCGCTTGCGCTCGGCAACGTGCTCGGCAGCAACCTGTTCAACATGCTGGCGATCATAGGCATCACGGCGATGGTGACGCCGATTGCAATCCCGGCCGAGATTCTGCGTCTCGACATCTGGGTCATGCTGGCGGCGACCGTCCTTCTCGTCCCGTTCGTGGTCTGGCAAGTGCCGATCGGGCGTATAGCTGGTATCGCGTTCTTGTCCGCCTATGCAGTCTATATTGGCTTTCTGCTCAGCCCGGGCGCGCAGGCGGGGCTCGCGGTGGTTCGTTAACGCTGAACCGAA
Source organism: uncultured Hyphomicrobiaceae bacterium (assembly GCA_964474225.1). GTDB lineage: Bacteria > Pseudomonadota > Alphaproteobacteria > Rhizobiales > Rhodomicrobiaceae > Dichotomicrobium. The sequence continues at coordinate 3,305 of CAYYSM010000051.1, read as the reverse complement.
GCGGGATTGGCGATGACCGATCACAGTCCGCCCATCGCTCTCGTCACCGGCGCGGCCAAGCGCATTGGCCGGTCCATTGCGCGCCGGCTCGTCGAGGAGGGGTGGGCAATCGGTCTGCACTACAACCGCTCCCGCGACCAAGCGGAAGCGTTCGCCGAAGAACTGCGCGCGCTCGGCGCGCGGGTCGCGCCGCTGCAAGCCGATCTCAGCGACTATAACCAGACGCTCCATCTGGTGCCCGCCTGCGTCGAGGCGCTCGGCCCGCCGGACTGCCTCATTAACAACGCATCGATCTTCGAGCGCGATTCGGTGCGCGACTTCACGGCCGAAAGCTGGGCGGCGCATCACAACACCAATCTCCGCGCGCCGGTGATGCTCGCGCAGGCCTTCGACAAGGCGCTGCCCGCCGGGCAGGACGGCAACATCATCAACATCATCGACCAGCGCGTGCTCCGCCTCACGCCCACTTTCTTCTCCTACACGCTCGCCAAATCCGCGCTCTGGACCGCGACGCGCACGATGGCGCAGGCGCTCGCGCCGCGCATCCGCGTCAATGCCATCGCGCCGGGGCCGGTGCTGCCGAATCCCTACCAGACCGAAGCCGAGTTCGCCCGCGAGTGGGACTCGACCCTGCTACGCCACGGAGCCAAGCCGGAAGAGATCGCCGATGCGGTCGTGTTCATCCTCCGCGCGCGCTCGATGACCGGCCAGATGATCACGCTCGACGGCGGCGAACACCTCCAGTAATTGTGTCGCGCGCTTCGCCCCTGCTATAGCTCGTTTAGCAAAGGTAAACGACGGAGACGCCGGCTCATGACGCAATCTGTTCTCGGCATCATCGGCGGCAGCGGCGTGTACGACCTGCCTGGCCTGACGAACCCGCAGGAAGTCGCCATAGAAAGCCCCTGGGGCGCGCCATCCGCGCCGCTCGTGCGCGGCGAGATCGACGGGCTGCCGATCGTCTTTCTCGCCCGGCACGGGAAGGGCCACCGGCTGGGGCCGACCGACATCAACTACCGCGCGAACATTGACGCGATGAAGCGCGCCGGCGTCACCGATCTGATCTCGGTCTCCGCCTGCGGCTCGTTCCGCGAGGAGCTTGCGCCCGGCACCTTCGTGCTGGTGGACCAGTTCATCGACCGCACTTTCGCGCGCGAAAAGAGCTTTTTCGGCGCAGGCTGCGTCGCGCATGTCGCGATGGCCGATCCGGTCAGTCCCGGCCTCGCCGACCGGCTGGAGGTGGCCGCGCAGGCCGAAGACATCTCTCACAAGCGCGGCGGCACCTACCTCGTCATGGAAGGCCCGCAGTTCTCCACGCGCGCGGAATCCGAGCTTTACCGCGTTTGGGGCTGCGACGTGATCGGCATGACGAACATGCCCGAGGCCAAGCTCGCCCGCGAAGCGGAGATCTGCTATGCGACCGTGGCGATGGTCACGGATTACGATTGCTGGCACGACGACCATCGCGACGTGGACATCACCGCCATCCTCCGCGTGGTGAAGGACAATGCCAGCAAGGCCGCCCGGCTGATCGCCCGGCTGGCCCGCGACTTCCCCGCCGAACACCCCGCCTGTCCGCTCGGCTCCGACCGGGCGCTCGAACACGCCATCATCACCGCGCCAGAAGCGCGCGACCCTGCGCTGCTGGCCAAGCTCGACGCCGTCGCCGGGCGCGTCCTCAATGCTTCGTGACCACCATCAACCGGAGATCGCGATGACCACCCACCAAGCGAATGACGACCTCAAGGCGCTGGTGCGCACCATTCCCGACTTCCCTAAGCCCGGCATCATGTTCCGGGACATCACGACGCTGTTCCAGAACGCACAGGGCTTCAAGAGCAGCGTGGAGCGACTGGCCGCGCCGTATCAGGACGCCGGCATCGAGGCGGTCGCGGGGATCGAGGCGCGCGGCTTCATCCTTGGCGGCGCGGTGGCCGACCGGCTCGGCACCGGTTTCATCCCGATCCGCAAGAAGGGCAAGCTGCCCGCCAAGGCGATCGGCGAGGACTACGAGCTTGAATACGGCGTGGACACGGTCGAACTGCATGAGGACGCGATTCGCCCCGGCGAGAAAATCCTGCTGGTCGACGACCTGATCGCCACGGGCGGGACGGCAGCCGCCGCCGCGCGCCTGATCGAGAAGGCGGGCGGCACGGTCGCGGGCGCGGCCTTCATCATCGACCTGCCGGACCTGGGCGGCTGCCGGAAACTGGGCGCGCAGGGCGTCAAATGCCATACGCTGATGGAATTCGAGGGCGACTGACGTGAAGATCGACGGGCGGCATTACCGGACGATCTGGGTGGCCGAGGACGGCTGGTCGGTGGAGATCATCGACCAGACCAAGCTGCCATTCAGCTTCGAAACCGCGCGGCTGACCACGCTGGAGGATGCCGCCCACGCGATACGGACGATGCAGGTGCGCGGCGCGCCGCTGATCGGGGCGACGGCGGCCTATGGCGTCTGTCTGGCGCTGCGCGCGGATGCCTCGGACGCGGCGCTGGAAGCGGCGTGCGAGACGTTGATGGCGACGCGCCCGACGGCGGTGAACCTGCGCTGGGCGCTCGACGAGATGCTGGCCGCGGTGCGCAACCAGCCGCGGGAGAACCGCGTGGCCGCCGCCTACGCCCGCGCCAGCGCCCTTTGCGACGAAGATGTTGAGACCTGCCGCCAGATCGGCGAAAACGGCCTGCCGCTGATCCGCGAGTTTGCCGAGGCGAAACCGGGCGAGACGGTCAACATCCTCACCCATTGCAATGCCGGCTGGCTTGCCTGCGTGGACTGGGGCACCGCGCTCGCCCCGATCTACATGGCGCACGATGCCGGCCTGCCGGTTCATGTCTGGGTGGACGAGACGCGCCCGCGCAATCAAGGGGCGGCGCTCACCGCATTTGAGCTTGGCGCGCATGGCGTGCCCCACACCATCATCGCTGACAACGCCGGCGGGCACCTGATGCAGACCGGGCAGGTCCATATGTGCATCACCGGCACCGACCGCACCACCGCGAATGGCGATGTCGCCAACAAGATCGGCACCTACCTCAAGGCGCTCGCCGCCTGGGACAACGGCGTGCCGTTCTATGTCGCGCTGCCGGGCAGCACCATCGACTGGACCCTGGAAGGCGGCGCGGACATCCCGATCGAGGAGCGCGGCGCAGAGGAAGTGACGCATCTGCACGGGCGCACTGCGGACGGCGAGGTCGTGACCGTGGACATCGCCGCGCCCGGCAGCCCGGCCGCGAACCCCGCTTTTGACGTGACGCCCGCGCGGCTCGTCTCCGGGCTCATCACGGAGCGCGGCGTCTGC
>CAYYSM010000050.1:0-11335 GCA_964474225.1 uncultured Hyphomicrobiaceae bacterium | reverse complement strand
CGTAGCCATAGTGGTAGTCGCCCGTGGTCTTTTTCAGGCTCTGACCGCCGGGCTGCGCCAGATAGAGACTCATCGCGCCATCGGCGTTGTCGCGGTAGACCTGGGCGAAGGCGGTCGGGACACCGGTCTGCAGCGCGACGGTCTTGCGCTTGCCCGGGTCCACGGAGGACTGTACGGTCAGCGCCGCCTGGTTGGCATCGCCCGCGCTGACTGCGTGAGGCGTCGTGACCTCCGCCACGATGGTCGCGGTTGCCCCCTGGGCCACGCTGCCGGTGTCCACCACGCCGTCGCCATCGGTGTCGCTGAGCGGCGTGACGCCGTCGGCCTTGTACAGGGAGATGGGCCAGGTCGAGGAAGTGGTGACGTCATAGGTGTCTGCGCCCAGTTCGCCGGTGTTGCGGATGGGGATCTCGAAAGTCGCGGTCTCGCCAGCGTGGACGAAGTGGCCTTGGTACATTGGGTTAATACTGATCCGCGCTGAGGGAGCAGGACGATAGATGCGCACGGCGTGATTGCCGCCGATTGCATTGCAGTAACCCGTGACAGAGAATCCATCCAAGCCCTGTGAGTCCTCGATACCCGAATCCTCACACATACGGCTTCCTCCGCCATACGTCATCGTACCATACTGGAAAACGATGTCGCCGTTCTCGTGCAAGATAACCTCAAACGTATACTCATTACCCCAATCAGTATCTAGCCGATTCCATTCAACGACGAACCAGCGATTGGGAGCCGTGCCTCCACGCAGGTAGCGTACGTAGCCATTCACGTTGTAAACCGGCACCCAGTGCGGTGCGATCACGTCGTTGGGCAAAGATGGACTGGGAATCCTGGATTGGCTGCGATAGATGCCATCGTCGTTAAAAGCCACGAAGCCGAAACGGGAAATGTAAAGCTGACTATGGGTGTTCTCGTAGTACTTGAACGGGAAACCGATGTCCACGGGGCCAACGTGGTCTGTATTATTGTTGATACCTGTATTGGCCCCACCGGCTGCGCTGATCCAATTCAGCGCCACCGAATCATCCCACGTGTAGCCAAAGTCATCCGGCCCGCCGGTCTCCTGGGGCGACATCGCGTGTGTTTCCCCAGCGGGTTGGGCGTCCGCCGGCATGTACCAGTGACCGTCAGCGTCCTTGCACGGCCCCTCCGGCCCGCAAGCGCGAGGTGGCTCGGGTGGGTGGGGCGCGACCGGTCCTTGTGTGCGGCCAGTCGGAACGATCGCTAACAGCAGCGCCGCCAGGATCAAAACGGATAGTAGTTGCTTCCTCATTTGTCGAAACCTCCTGTGTTTCTATAGCATGCGAATACAATCAAACTTACCTCAGGACAGATTCACGACATAAGCATCACCTCCGATTTGCATTATACCATAAAAAACGGCCCACAACGTTGCAATCGTATTGCAATCGTCCAGCGTATCACCTTCCCGGGCCGTTAGAACATCGTCGCTATTCAGAACAGGATGAGCCGCTCGTTTGTATCCCGCCCTCGCATCTTCTCAAAAAGTAGGGGAGAAATGTTCGTAGTAACGGCTTTAGCCGTCAAAATGACCGCTGAAGCGGTTACTACAAACTATTCCCCGAATTATTGAGAAGATACCCGCCCTCTTTCAATCGACGGAAGAGCACGGACTGGCAGGATGATCGGATTGGGTCTATTGTTTGATCCGCTAATCCTGCCAATCCGTGTTCTTATAAAAAGAGCACTTCAGCGTCAAATTATTACACCCTTTTTAACCAATCTCTAAAGTATGGTATAATTCATAGGTATTGGAAAGCGTACTCAAATGTTCAGGAGGCAATGACATAACTAGCCATACAGGCGAGGACCCACTCCCCCAGATTTGTCACCGGATTGCCCACGAGTTGGTCACTCGCTACGAATGGAGGCTGCTGCCAGCGGACGAGCTGGTAAAGCAGATGCTTGATGCTGTCATCCCAGAAACCTCGGAGGGTGAGCTAGAACGGGTCGCCAAGCATCGTTATACGCTCACGCTTTACGAGGCCTGTCTTCAGGGGGAAGACCTTCCGCGTCGCGAGCGGGCGTATCGCGAGTTACACTGTTATCTCTACCGCGCCGCTTACAATCGCTGGCCTGAACTGGCCGAGGACACCACGCAACAGGCCATCATCCTCGTCTACGAGCAGATTGAGCGCTGCCGGGCACCGGGCGCCTTCCTGACCTTCGCGCTCTGGAAACTGCGTCATGCCTTCCAAATCGTGCAGCGGGCGCGGGGCAAAGAATTCAACTGCGCAGACCTGGACGACTTGGCCCAGCATGCCCCGATTGAGCGACAACTCTCAGCTCACTCACACCTGCTTCAAGAGGAGCGCCTGCGTGTGCTGGTCGAAGCACTCAGACATATCCCCGATGAACGCAAGCGCAAGGCAATCGTGATGAAATACGTCGAAGGATTGAGCGATGAGGAGATCGGCGTCCGGCTCGAAGTCACGGCGAATTACGTGCGTCTGCTGCGCTATCGGGGACTTGAACGCCTGCGCGAGGATCAGCGATTGCGTGATTATTTCCATATCGAAAGGAATGAGGTGGTGTAACGTTTGACGTTCATCTATCTCTTAACTTATGAATGACAACAATCACATCCCGATGACAGCGTGTCGATTTGCGATTGAGCGCTTGTTGGCCTATCTGGAGGAACCGTATCCGCAGCGTGTCGATCTGAACGAGGTGATCAATCATATGCGAGATTGCCCCTTTTGTGAGAGCGGCCTCGAGTATCTAGTTCGCGCCCTTGCCACGGATGCGGAGGACTTGCTCACCTGCGGGGCATGTCAGGCACTTCTGCCTGAATATCTTCAAGCGGAGATGGCAGGGCAAGCGCAAGATGAGGCCTGGCGGGAGGCCTGGCGGCCGGTCACGTTCCATCTGGAGACCTGTCCCTATTGTGCAGCCGTATACGCCTCCTTCTTCGATCTGGTCGCCCTGGCTCAAGGGGAGCGAGGAGCGGAACCCCCTCATTATCCAGAACCGGATCTCTCGTTTCTGGCGCTCGATCCGGAGGATGCCCGGCGGGCGCTCAACCTGACCTGGCAACTGAATGAACTGGGCCACGTGATCATCCAGCTTGCGGAAGGAGCCATCCGCGCGTTGAAGCAGCCCCCTCCCCAGGCGGCCTACGCCGCCGTGAAATCGGGGCCGGAGCGCACGTTGGGCCAATTCACCTTGGGAGAAGCGCTTGAGGACCTCGCGGTGATCCTCAAGATCGAGAAAAGCCGCGACGATGCGGCATACTGCATCGTCATCATCACAGTGGATATCCCCAGCAAGGGGGGATGGCCCAACCTGGCGGGCAGCAGGGTCGTCCTGAGGTATGGCGAGGAGAAATTGGGAGCGCAGTGGACCGACGCTTTCGGCACGGCGGTCTTCGAGGATGTGCAGAGGGCGAATTTGGAACGGCTCACGTTCGAGATCGTTCCGACCGCTGAATAGGCCCTATCCCGGACAAGCCAGAACCAAGGAGGAGCGCCTCGTGTGTAAAATTCTTGCACAAAAAATAAGAATGTCACTGGATAGGCCCTAACCTGGACGAGCCAGAACCAAAGAAGAAACCGTTGACCGCCAAATTCTTGCTTGTTGTGCAAGGATTCTATTGGTTAGACTCTATCAGCAAGCGGGGGCGGCTTGCTCAGGAAATGCTACTTTCGATGAGAATAAACGGCGCCCAGTAGTAGGGATCGGAGAAGCGGGTCAGGTTTCGCAGGTAGCATTGGGCGCGACGCAGCGCCTCGGCGAACTCGACGCCCGCCTGAATCTCTTGATAGAACCTTTCCATCAATATCAGAGTCGAGCGCTCGTCTGCGCGCCATAGGGTTACGAGCAGCGCGGAAGCCCCGGCGTAGAGAAAAGCCCGCATAAAGCCAATCAGCTCGTCGCCGCGCCGCACCCGGCTCAGGCCGCTCTCGCAGGCGCTCAACGTCGCCAGATCCGATTGCAGGTTCAGGTTATGCAGAACCTCCATCGCGGTCAACGTCTCATCCGGGGCCAAGCGCAGGAAAGAAGAGAGCGGATCCGCCGGAGAAAACTCGCCGTGACAGGAGATGTGGAGCAGCCGATAGTTCGCAGCCTGGTTAAATACCGTCTCTTTCTTGGGCGATTGACCGAGCAGCGTTTCTCCGCCTGTCTGTTGGGCCACTCGCCGCGCCTCCTCCTCCGCGAAACGCAACTGCGCCTCGCCGTCGCTGTTGTATCCGATGGCAAGACAAGACCCACGCGCCGAACTTGCGCCTCGCGACTCGCCTGAAAGGAGCACGGTCGCGCTGGGGGCATAGATTAACTGCGGCCCTTCATCACACAACAGCAATTGCCCGTCGGAGGCGAGCAGCGCTTGAAACGGGACGTAGTGTAGAGGGCCGTGAGGAGCTAGGTATATCTTGCGCATATCTCGGAAGAGGTGCGCGACTGGTTCGACCAGCTTGTCGTAGAGCACGCGCCGGATGCGGGGGGCGAGGAAATGGCATTCGACGACGTTGTCGAGCCAATGGGGGCGCAGATCATTGGGCGAGATTTGCGCATCGTGCACCTCGATGCGATCCCGCGTCACGGCGAATATCAGCGTCTTGGACGGGGGAAAGCGATGACGTTCCGGGCGACGCGTGTCTGTATGGCGCGCGTGTGACCGATCTACTGACTCGATCAACCCGGTGGCGAAGTATTCGATCAGCGCTCCATCCGCCGGCAGCGCGGCCTGCACGTCGTCCAGGGATCGCGTCGGGGCCTCCATCCGCCGGGCCAGGTCCAACGAACGAGCAGCCAGGATGTCCAGGAAAGCGCGCGCCCGGGCGCGCTCGACGAGATCGAAGGCCCACCGCACCCGGCCCATTTTCAGGCCCAGCAGGATCGCGTGGGCGTAGGTCTCTGAAACGGTGGCGAAGAAACCAGCGCGGCCTGTTTCCGACGAGAGCCCGGCGCGCAATCTCTCGATGAGGCCCAGCGCCTGTTCGTAACAATCCAGGGCTTCCTCGTGGCGGTCCATTTCCTGGTATAGAAAACCCAGGTTCGCCAGCGCCTCGACCTCTTCGTAGCGGTCGTCGAACTCGCGGATGATCGTCAAGGCATTCTGATAAGACTGCAGCGCCTTCGAGCAGGTTTCCTGTCCGCGTCTCTGGTACACCTCGCCGAGGTTGCCATAGGAAAGTCCCATCCCGAAGCGATCGTCCAGTGCGCGGCAGATGGACAGATCCCGTTGATAACAGGCGATGGCCTCGTCCCAATCGCCCAGGTCGCGGTGGAGCAGGCCGAGCGTGTTCCACACCGATCCTTTGAGCCAATCGAGCGCCGGGTCGGGCGTCGATTCGAGGACGTCGAGCGCCATCCGGCAGTGCGCGACCGCCTGCTCTAACACCTCCGGCGGAAAATCGCCGCGCGTATAGCCCCGGCGGTAGGCGATGGCGATTTGCTTCCAGGATTTGACCTGATCGATGGGCCGATTCAGTTGTTCGAAGAGCGCCAGTGCGTCTTTGTACGCCCGGACAGCTCTTTGCCAACCGCCTTGATATTTACACACATTGCCCAGCGCCATCAGCGCCCGTCCCTCCAGCGCCGGTTCTGGGTCAGCTTGCAACACGCTGTTGAATATACGCTCAGCCTGGACCCAATCGTGATCCCGCTCACTGACCAGGATACCACTGAGATAGATGCGCCAAGGTCGATAACGCGCTTGCTCGCGAGCAAGCGCTTGCAGGCGCGTCAACACCGTTTCGCACTGATCGAGATCCCTGAGCTTGAGGGCGGCAAAAAAGCCATCAATCAGCGTCTGGCCTTCCAATTCATTCGGCATAGACGGCATAGATAGAGCATCTCCAAGGAGCAACAATATGAGATCGCTGAAAAGACATAGTTGGGTTAAATCCTGCGCATTGATCGTGACGCTGTTGGTGAGCCAGATTCTATGGATCCGGGCGCCTGTTCATTCTACCGCTAAATCAGTGTCCGCGCCAGTTGAGCCTTCTACAAGCGGCCTAGCCCCTTTTCTGGACGTCGTGCCCAGCCAGGATGGAACGGAACTCTTCATCAGCGCCAGCGGCGTTGGTGAATTGAGCGGCGCGGTCTTTGTCAACGTCGGCGTCGGGCCAGGGCACGATAAAGACTCCTGGACGATGACCTACTCAAGCACCGTTCAATCTTACGTCGCCACGGCGACCGGTTTCACGCCCCATACCGGTGCATCCGGGCCGCTCAACATCACCACGACGCAGGGCCTGGATACCGGTGTGGTGGATTTCAACCGCGCCTACGTGCCGGCCTCGTCGGTCGAAACGGTCAGTTCCATCGACGGCAACCTGGATCTCTCCATCGTGAATACAGACACGCTCCCCTCCGAGACCTACATCGCTATCGTGCCCAGCTACGCGCCGCCCGGCCCGGCGCCGGCGGGCCACCGCTTCGTCGGCAGCGTCTATAGCGTGCGGGCCGCCGGTGCGCTGCTGACCTCGGATAAGCCGATGAGCCTGCGAATGTATTACGAAGATGACCTCCTGCACAGCGCCGATCCGCACACGCTTTCCATCTTCGCCTGGCATGCTTATGAGAAGCGCTGGAAGGAATTGGGAGGGCGACTGTTCAGCGCTCAACGGTATCTCTCTGCCACCACTTCCCGCTTCACGACCTACGCGCTGATGACGACCCCGAGCTGGCGTGACGACTTCGACGACTTCGGCAGCCTGGACGAAACCGACAACGTGGCACTGGGCGGTGCAGTAGAGGAGCGGACGCTGGTGTTATCGGAGACGCCGGGGGAGGGCGTCGCCGTCTCGCGCGTCGTCACGCCCACGGGAGACTTCGCCCGCTGGGGTGCGATCTTCTTCACCGGCGATGTCGATCCGCCCACCACGACACTGGCGGTGGACGTGCTGAGCGCAGACGGCAACCTGGTGCTAACCAACGTTGCCAGCGGTATCGACTTGGTGACGCTCAACCCGGCCCAGCATCCCACGCTGAGGCTGCGGGCGCGTCTATCTTCGACCATGGGGGAGGAGACGCCGGCGCTGGAAACATGGCAACTGTCGTGGCAGGTGAAGGAGTACAGGATTTACTTAGCGGTGGTGTTGCGATGAGGCATATATCCCGTCACTTGCTGATATGGGGCCTAAGCCTGCTCTTGCTGACAGCCGGTCTGCTGCTCTTCTTGCCGGTTCACGGCAATGTCCTTATGAGCGTTGTTCAACTTCACAACGACAGCGGTGTCGCCAGTGGTTATCTGGGCACTGTGCAAGAATGCACCGCCTTTGGGGCCGTGTTGGAGGCGCAAGCAGATCAATATCCGCTGCAAGTGCGATCGGTGGATTTCATGCTCTATCGCTTCGACGGTGCGGCGACAGAGGCGCAGGTCCGGGTGGCGGCTTATGCATTACGAGAGGATGGCACACCCGGCGCGCTGCTGGCCCGATCGGACGAGGAGACGATAACGACCTTTTACCCCGACTGGGCTACGATCTCCCTGGAAGGTCGGAACCTCTTCATCCCGGAACCGCGCCCTCTTCTGGTGAGCGTGGAATACCTGGCTGGCACGGCGGGGAGTGTGCCCTCGGTCACTTTAGATGACAGCGAAAACATCCCGGCGGGCGCGAATTTCTACAGCCACGACTGCGGTGAGAACTGGATCGAGCACTACGATTGGTGGACCACGCCCCTCACGATCGGACATAATATGATTCGCGCCACCGTAGAGACGAACGTGACGCTACCCGAGGGGTATGTGACGCGCGGGATGCTGCCCGGCGCGGGGAAGCATCACGCCCTGGCGCGGACCGGCGATGGCCGTGTGCATCTGATCTACACAGATCAGGCCAGAGACGACCTGGCACACCTTTGGTCCAGCGATGACGGTGCAAGTTGGCAGCCTTCGCCCCCGCTGTTGGCCGCCACATCCAATCAGGTAGAAGCCACGCTTGCCGCTCTAAGCGACACGCTGCATTTAGCCTACGGCCCCTGGGATGGACAGGAAGCTTATCATAAAAGTTACGATGGTCAGTGGCGTGAGGCCGTCTACCTTGGCGGCTGGGCCTTTGGCCGCAACATAGCCGCAGATAGCCAGGGGCGCGTGCACGTCGTCTGGAGCAACAGTGACACCTGGTACACCCGCTTTGACGGGGTAAGTTGGAGCAACCCCGCGATCATCGCCGCCAGCGCCTGGCATCCGGCCATCGCCGTCGGCCCGGACGATAGCCTGCACGTGGCCTACAACGACAATGATCACTGCTGCGAATACACTTACGTCGACGTCCATTACATCATATCCACTGACGGGGGCGCAACCTGGTCGGTGCCGGAAAACGTCAGCCAAGACAGCGTATGGTCCGGTGGCGCAAGCCTGGCGGTCTCTCCCGACGGCATCGTCCATTTGACCTACATCGCCCAGTCAGAGGTGCTGGAAGGTGGACTTTACTACCGCCAGAAGCAGGGCGATGGATGGAGCCCGGCCGAAACGATCAGCAGTGGCAGCGCTGGTGTGAGGACTGGGAGTACAGGGGCGGATTCAGCGGCTATGTCCGTGGATGAAGCCAACAACCTCTTCGTCATCTTCCGCTATCTAAACGCGGCCAACCGTTGGGACATCTGTCTGCGTACTCTTGATTGGCAGGGCTGGTCACCGGTGATGAACCTGACCAACAACGACGCGATGGATTCCGAGTCGCCCAATACAGCCTACGGCGACATACCGGTGACGCGCGGGTTGGACACAGCCTGGAACACCTCCGGAAATGTCATCTACCGCTACATTCCCCGGGACGAGCTACAGATCCGTCCAACGCCCACCCCCACGCCCACGCCAACGCCCACGCCCGGCGCCTATCACGTACGGGTCGTCGACGAGCAAGGCGACCCGGTGGACGGGGCGCGCGTCTACCACGATGGTCGTCTGGTGACCGGCGCCGAAGGCCAACCGCTTCTCACCAGCTATGGAGGCGTGGTGAACTTTACGTCGCTGCAGCCGGGCGACACGCTCGCCGCCCTGGCGCTTCAAGAACAAGTGGACACCGTGAGAGACGGACACGCCACCGAAATGCATCCGAGCTACCCCGTCTCGCCCTGGGCCTATCGCGTCTATCTGAGCAGCGTGGATATCGACAGCCAGGGAGACGTCAGTCTCTACACCGTCCCCAATCCCAGCGCCGGCGAGCACCGACTGGTCGTGAGCCAAACGAACCCTCTGATTCTTCTCAACCTCGTCGCTTCCATCGAGTGGGATGCTACGCTCACCTACACCCGGCAGATATCTCGCGCCTTCCGCCTGGCCTCCGACTATCTCTATGACCTGACCGACGGGCAGATGGCGCTCGGGCACGTCGCCATCTACGACGCTTCCGCCCATTGGGCCGACGCCGACGTACAGGTCTCGGCCAAAAACGTCGTGCGCCCTCACGCCTACGTGGGCGGCATCGTCGCGGATGACAAATCTCACGTCATCCGCATCGGACGCTACTGGGACGGCAATAGCGGCGCACAGGGGCCTTGGGACCAACCGGAGGGTTACCGCACCCTGGCCCACGAGCTCGGTCACTACGCACTCCACCTCTACGACGAGTACTTCGCATACACCTTCGACGAGCACGGCAATCTGACCGGAGAAACGCCCGCCTACTGCACCGGCCCCGAGAACCGCGACCCAAGCACCGATGCGAGCAACGCCAGCGTGATGGATTACCAGTACACCACCAGCGAACTGAGCACTCGCGGCGTCCCCGGCCTGTGGTCCGACCTGTGCGAGCAAAGCGCTCAATGGCAACTCAATGGCGAATCGCCCTGGGAGACGGTCGCTCGAATGTACGCCGACTCGCACATCCCGCCCCGCTGGCAGCTCACCACGCCCCTCGACCGGGGGGCAGTGATGGCCGGACCGGCGGGCCTCTCGACTGTGTTGCCCGACTTGCCCAGGATCGAGATTCACCAAGAGGGGCCCTCGGCCCCGCCTCGGCATCTGACCGTCTATGGGCCCCAGGGGCCGTACTGGGGCGCCATCGTGGCGCTCTATAAGCAGGATGGGCGCGTGATCGGACAAGGTTTCACCGACAGCAACGGCCAAATCGACGTCCATGGCGCCGTCGAGGGGGACACGCTGCGAGCCGCCTCCTTCGACGGGGGACTGCACGGCAGCGTCATAGTCGGCGTGGAGCAGGATCTCAACTTGATGTTAGAACCGGTGCTCAGCCTTTCGGCCCAGGCACCCGGTGGAGCTCCCCATCTGCGCATCATCCCCGAGCCAAGTCCAGATCCGAGCCGAATGGATCTGTTCGTCTTTTTGCAGGGCTTTGGACCGGGGGCCGCTCCCATCGCGGTGCTCAGCGAGCCGGGCAGTGGGTCTGAACATACCATCACCGGCTGGAGTTACAATCAAGGCAGCGACACCTACGAAGGGTGGGTCAGTTTTAGCGCCGCGGCGCGGGGGATGGGCCGCATCCAAGTTAGCGGGGAGATAAACGGCCGGCTGGTGCGCTTGCAATCCGACTATCGCCTGCAAAGCGTGAATCGCGCCCAGAGTCAGGACGTCTATGCCAACGACGGTAACCTGAGCCTGCATCTGGAGACGGAGAGCATCCCCGGAGATGAGGCCTATCTGGTGATTGCGCCGCCTGGCGCCGTGCCTGGGCCGCTCCCTGAGGGTATGACGTTGGTCGGCAATGCCTACGACGTGACCGCTTCGGGGGCGCTGGCGAAGCTCGAGAAGCCGGCCGTCTTGAAGCTTCACTACGACGGAACGCTGGTCGAAACAACGGCGCCTGTGGGCTTAGATCTCTATCGCTGGCATCCTATCAGCCAGACGTGGCAAGCGACATCGGCAAGACTGGACGAGGAGCAACGGGCTTTGATCGCCCCGGTGACGACGCTGGGCGTCTATGCGCTATTGTCGCCCGAAGGGAATGGGTTAACGCTCGATAGGATATTCCTGCCACTCGTGCTCCGGAACTAAAGTTACTCATATAAGCGTACGCCATTCCAGTCCACCAACGTGTACCCTCTCCCCAATACAACGTCAAACACCGTCTGCCTCAAGGGGTCTGCCAATGCTCAATCCCTCGGCTCTCATCCAAGGAAAACAAAGAGAACACCAGGCAAGCAACGAGCATCAACGCCGCGCTCCCCCTCGATGGAAAGCAAGGCGGAAACATCGGTGAAAACATCAGCGACACGCCAATGCTTGAAACACCGCAACCTCACCGCCTGCCTGTGCCTCCTGTCTGCGTGCGACGCACAGGCAGGCGGCAGACAGTGGTCGCTTGCGAGTTGTGATGAGCGCGGCGGAGTGGGCAGGCGGGAGTGTGGAAACAACAGTGGAAACAGCGGTGATGATCCAAGGGCGGACACACCGCAA
>CAYYSM010000049.1:0-11342 GCA_964474225.1 uncultured Hyphomicrobiaceae bacterium | reverse complement strand
ATACGCCCGCCGGGCTGGTCGTGGCGCGCTACACGCAGGACGGGCCGTGGGTGGAGGAGGTGCGCATCACCAACGTGCCGTCGTTCCTCTACGCCGAAGGGCTGGAAGCCGAAGTGCCGGAGTTGGGCGCGGTGACGGTCGATGTGGCTTATGGCGGCAATTTCTACGCGATTGTCGAGCCGCAGGCGGCGTTCACCGACATCGCCGAGGTCACTGCCGCCGACTTGATCCGCTGGAGCCCCGGCTTGCGGGAACGGCTGAACGCCGCGCATGATTTCGTCCACCCCGAGAACCCCGAAATCCGCAGGCTGACCCACGTGCTCTGGACCGGCGCGCCAACGGTCGAGGGCGCGACCGCGCGCAACGCCGTGTTCTACGGCGACCGCGCGATTGACCGTTCGCCCTGCGGCACCGGCACGTCCGCGCGCATGGCGCAATGGGCTGCGCAGGGCAGGCTCAAGCCCGGTGACGACTTCGTGCACGAAAGCATTATCGGCTCGCTGTTTCACGGCCGCGTGGAGGCGGCTACGACCGTCGGCGGGCGCGCGGCGATCGTGCCATCCATCGGCGGCTGGGCACGTCAGACCGGCTTCAACACCATTTTTATCGACGACCGCGACCCGTTCGCCCACGGCTTTCAGGTGATTTAGAGGGATCAATGAAGATCACCGGCGTCAAGGCATGGCAGGTTGATCTGCCGCTCAAGGAAGGCCGCTACGCCTGGTCGGACGGCCATTTCGTCGAGGTCTTCGACTCCACGGTGGTGGCGGTCGAAACCGACGCCGGCATCACCGGTTGTGCCGAGTGCTGCCCGCTCGGCGCGGCCTATCTGCCAGCCTATGCGCGCGGCGTCCGCGCCGGGCTGGCGGAAATCGCGCCGCGCTTGATCGGTCTCGACCCCACCAATCTGGGCGCGGTCAACCGGACGATGGACCGCGCGCTGGGCGGGCACCCATACGTCAAGGCGCCGATTGACGTGGCCTGCTGGGACATCCTCGGCAAACAGGCCGGGATGCCGGTCTACCAGCTTCTCGGCGGCGCGGCGCAGGACAGCATCGCGCTCTACCGCGCCATCTCGCAGGACGCGCCAGAGGCGATGGCGCGGAGCATCGCGGACTATCGCGCCGAGGGCTATCGCAAGTTCCAGCTCAAGGTGGGTGGCGATGCGGACCACGACATCGACCGCATCCGCGCCTGCCGCGGCGTGCTGGAGCCGGGCAACGTGCTGGTCGCCGACGCCAATACCGGCTGGACCCGCGCCGAGGCCGCGCGCGTGGTCGCAGCGGTCAGCGATCTCGACGTGTATATCGAGCAGCCGTGCCAGACCTATGAAGAGTGCTTGTCGATCCGCCGGCGCACCGCGCGGCCTTTCGTGCTGGACGAGGTCATCACCGGCCCTGACATGCTCGTGCGCGGGCTGGCCGACGACGCCATGGACATCATCAACCTGAAAATATCCAAGGTCGGCGGGCTGACCCGCGCGAAGCTGATGCGCGACCTGTGCGTGGAAAGCGGCATCGCGATGACGATTGAAGACACCTGGGGCGGGGATATCGTAACGGCGGCGATCGCCCACCTGGCGCGCTCGACGCCGGCCGAGGTCTGCTTCTCCGCGACGGATTTCAACAGCTACGGCACGCGCGACATCGCCGAGGGCGCGCCGAAGCGGGTGGAGGGCTGCATGACCGCGCCGGATGCGCCGGGACTGGGTGTGGAGCCGCTGGTCGAGACTTTCGGCCCGCCGGTTCTGGACGTGTCCTGATGCGCAGCGCAAGGGCAATCCATATCGTCGGCTGCCACGCCGAAGGCGAAGTCGGCGACGTGATCGTCGGCGGGGTCGCACCGCCGCCGGGCGAAACGCTGTGGGACCAGTCCCGCCATATCGCGGCGGACCAGCGCCTGCGCCGCTTCGTGCTCAACGAGCCGCGCGGCGGCGTTTTCCGCCACATCAACTTGCTGGTCCCGCCGAAGGATAAGCGCGCGCAAATGGGCTTCATCATCATGGAGCCGGAGGACACGCCGCCGATGTCTGGCTCCAACGCGATCTGCGTGGCGACGGTGCTGCTGGATACTGGGATCATCCCGATGCGCGAGCCGGCCACGCGGCTGGTGCTGGAAGCGCCGGGTGGGCTGGTCGAACTCACGGCGCACTGCCGCGCCGGCAAGGCGGAGCGGATCACGCTGCGCAACGTGCCGAGCTTTGCGGACAAGCTGGGCGCGGTCATCGAGGTCGCTGGGGTCGGAACGCTCACCGTCGACACGGCCTATGGCGGCGATAGCTTCGTGATCGCGGACGCGGCGGCGCTCGGCTTCGCGCTCACGCCGGACGAGGCGCGCGACCTCGCCGAGACTGGCGTGAAGATCACCCGGGCGGCGAATGAACAGCTTGGCTTCGTGCATCCCGAAAATCCGGGCTGGGATCACATCTCGTTCTGCCAGATCGCCGGGCCGCTGACGCGGGAGAACGGGGCGCTGACCGGCGCGAACGCCGTCGTCATCCAGCCGGGCAAGATCGACCGCTCGCCGACCGGCACGGGCTGCTCCGCGCGCATGGCCCTGCTCCACGCGCGGGGCCAGATGGCGGTCGGTGACCGCTACTTCGCCCGCTCGCTCATCGGCTCGGAATTTCACTGCCGCATCGCGGCTGAAATGGCCGTCGGCGACAGGACCGCCATCACCCCGGAAATCTCCGGCCGCGCCTGGATCACCGGCACGCGTGTCGAGATGCTCGACCCCGACGACCCCTGGCCCGAAGGCTACAAGCTCTCCGACACCTGGCCCTCAGTGAATTCGCCGAGGACACCGTGAGCGAACAGGTCCATGTCAGCTTCGATGACTTGCGCGAGGTGCTGCGCCGCCTCTTCGCCGCGCATGGCTGCAGCGGTCATGTCGCCGGGCTGATCGCGGAAAACATGGCGATCGCCGAGCGGGACGGCGCGGCGAGCCACGGCATATTCCGCGTCGACGGCTACCTCTCCACGCTGAAATCCGGTTGGGTCGACGGGCACGCCGAGCCGGTCGTAACGGATGTCGCGCCGGGTTTTCTTCGCGCCGACGCGCGCAACGGCTTTACCCTCGCCGCGACAGACGCCGCCAGCGATCTGCTCGTCGCCAAGGCGCGGGAGAACGGCGTCGCCATCCTCGCGATCCGCAATTCCCAGCATTTCGGGGCGCTCTGGCCTGACATCGAACCGTTCGTGCGGGACGGCTTCGTGGCGCTGTCGATGGTCAACAGCATGGCCTGCGTCGTGCCCTACGGAGGCAGCAAGCCGGTCTACGGCACCAATCCGCTCGCCTTCGCCGCGCCGCGCGCCGGGGGCGATCCGGTGGTGTTCGATCAGGCCGCCAGCGCGATGGCCAATGGCGACGTGCAGATCGCCGCGCGCGAAGGCAAGCCGCTGCCGCCCGGCGCGGGCGTGGATGCCGGGGGCAACCCGACGACCGACCCCCAGGCTGTGCTCGATGGCGGCGCGCTCTTGCCCTTCGGCGGCCACAAGGGCTCATCCATCGCCATGATGGTCGAGATCATGGGCGCGGCGCTCACCGGCGGGAAGTTTTCCTTCGAGGTCGACTGGAGCCAGCATCCCGGCGCGGTGATCCCGCATACCGGGCAGTTCATCCTGCTGATTGACCCGCATCTGGCCGCGGTGAGGCCACTCGCCGAGCGGATCGAGGAACTGATCGCGCAACTGCGCGACGCGGGCGTGGAGCGTCTGCCGGGGGAGCGGCGCTACGCGGCGCGGCGGCGGGCGGCGGAGCACGGCATCCCGCTGAAGCCGGAAGACTGGGCGCGGCTGCGGGCGTTGGCCGGCGCGTGAAGCTCACCTGCATCTCGCTGCCGCCAGCGCGCGGTTACGCGAATCCTTAACCGGCTTTGTGCTCTTATCCCGCTCAGCCGACGGCGCGCGCGATACCGGGAAGAACCGCCGATGCCCTACAATTCGCCCCCTATCGAGCCGTTGATCGCCCTGATCGCCGGCGTCCTGATCTTCATGCGGCCGGCGCTGCTCAGCTACATCGTCGCCATCTATCTGATCGTTGTCGGCCTCTTGGGCCTTGCCGGGCGGTACTGAGCGCGCCGGCGAAATGCGCCTTTAATCTTGGGGCTTTAAATCTCTTGCCGCGAAAGCGCGCCGCGGAACTTTCCGGCCGGGCTGCGACTTCTCCTCACTGATTTTGCCGCCGGAACCCGGCGGCCGACAGATACGAGGAGCAGGACATGCAGAAGACCGTTCTTCTGAGTAGTGTGATTGCTTTGGGGCTTGCCGCGCCCCACGCGCAGGCGCAGCAGCAGCCGGCAGAGCCGCAAGCCCAGCCCCAGACTCAGGGGCAACAAGAGCAGGCGACGCAGCCGCCAGCGGAAGAACAGCAGGCTCAGCCTCAGCCGCAAGCCGAAACGGAGGCTCAGGATCAGCAGATGCCTGAAGACAAGTTCCTGTCCGCGCAAACGCAGAACCAGTGGCTGAGCACCGAGATCATCGGCCAGCAGGTGCAGAACCAGGCTGGCGAAGCGCTCGGCGAGGTCCAGTATCTCGTTTTCGATGAGTCGAACAGGATCGCCGCCGCTGTTATCGGCGTGGGCGGCTTCCTCGGCATCGGTGAGAAATCCGTTGCGATAAGCTTCGATGCGATGAGCCGCAGGCGGACCGATGAGGGCGTTGAGTTGCTCGCAAAGGTCGACGAGGGGGCGCTTGATGCGGCGCCGTCGTTCGAGACCACGCCAGCCGCCACGGCGGAGGCGCCTGCTGAACAGACGACGGCTCCCGAGACGGAACCGGCAGGCGAGCAGGCAGGCGTCCAGCCCGACGCAGAGCCGGCCGAAGCCCAGAAGCAGGCGGAGAAATTGCGCGAGCCAGCCGGGACCACGGGCTCAGGCCAGGTGCAGTGACCAAGCCGTCATTCGCAATCAATAAGGAGGATCGAAATGAACTGGGATGAAGTCAAAGGCAACTGGAAGCAGATGAAGGGCCGCGTCAAGGAGCAGTGGGGCGAACTGACTGACAGCGAACTGGATCAGATCGAAGGGCGGCGTGACCAGCTCATCGGCAAGATTCAGGAGCGCTATGGGGTCGGCAGGGAGAAGGCCGAGCAACAGGTCGACGACTGGCTCTCGCGGAGCTGACCGCGTTTTTTCTTTCCAGGCTGGCCCCAGCGGCAACGGGCGGAGGCATGGCTTCCGTCCGTTGTTCTCAACGCCCGGTTGGAGTTCCGGCTGAAGCAGGGCCTGGCAGTCGGCTATGGCGGCTTCTGGTCGTGCGAGGGCGCGGCGGGATGAACGCTCTTCAAACGCCCGCGCTCAGGATCGGCCCCTGATACGCCGGGCGCTCTTTCAGCCGCTCGTAATAGGCGACGGTCGGCTGTTCACCGGCAATGCAGGGCGTGCGCGCGAGCGGCGCATCAAGGAAAGCGACCTGCGCTGGATAATTCAGCGCCGGGGTCCGCGGAAGGGGCCCCGACGCGGCAGGCGGCCTCAGAGTTCCGGCGTCCAGGGGCCGTCCTCGTTCTCGGGCAGCCCGCGAGAGATCGGCGGGCCCATCGAATGGTCGGTGCCGTCGTCGTAGGTCCCCGTGAACATGATCATCTCGCAAAAGCCGGTCGCCACGATCGGCCCGTCCGGCCCGCCTTCGCGGAGCTGGATTACCCCCTCTATGTAGGGGCCGGCGAAACCGAGTCCCTCCTGCTCCTCCAGCGTCGGCTCGTACCAGTAGGTGCCGTGCGGCGTCTCGATTCGGCCATACCAGGGGTAGACGAGGCCGGACTTCTCCGAGGTCCACATCCGCTCGGGGATGAGCTTGAAGGCCGGGCCGAAGGCGTAGCTCCGCTCGAAGGTCTTGCCGTCCATGTAGAAGTAGCGGTTCACGTTGTAGTGCGGATTTCGGCAGTTTTCGCCTTCGTAGTACTGGCGGAAGGTCATCAGGTCTCCGCTCTCCTCGAACCGGAACCACGCCCAGAAATAGCGATACTGGTACGTGTTGCGGAAGTTGCCCCACTGGTGTTCGAACCAGCCGGTGCCTTCGAAGCGGACCGTGCGGCCGGCCACTTCGAGTTCACCCGACGTGGCCATGTTCGGTGCGGTGTAGTAGTAGGTCAGGCCGAACATCGTCTCGGGGTTTTGCCGTTGCTGCGGATCGACCCCGATGCTTTCCAGCCCCCAATAGGCCATCGGCGCGTAACCGGGCGCCCGGGCCTGCGACGACATCGAAAGGCGGAACGGTTCATTCCAGTCGTCGTCCTTGGTGGTGTAGCCGCTGAACTCCCAGGTCTCCGTCGCGTGGGTGTAGGCGGTCGTGAAGGCGCTCTTGCCGTCGTCGATCTCGTAGCGGAAGTGGAAGTCCTCCGCGTCCGGGCCCGAGCCCTCGGTGGTCATCGGCCCCGTGATGTAGAGGAGCGCGGTGTGAAATTCGCCCGTGTCGAGGTTGTGGAAGGCGAAGAGCACGTTGTGCAGCGGCCGGCCGTCCTTCGCGACCCAGCCCTGGCTGAGCGGCACCCAGAACACCGAGACTCGCTCGCCGGTGTCGAGATCCCGGCCGAGAACGGTGATGTAGTGCCACTCGTTGTAGTCGTTTGACTGGTAGAAGCGCCCGCCGTGCCAGGCATGGTCGCGTGGCAGGCTGTAGAGCGCCTGGGCGCTTGAGGTCTCCACGCCCGGCCCCTGAAAGGGGGGCGGGCCGTCCGAAGCGCGGGCGGCAGCGGGAATCGCCGCGGCGAGGCCGCCCGCTCCACCCAGCGCGAGCGGTGCTGCGGATGCAGCGCGCAGAAGGTCGCGCCGGTTGGGGGCTGTGGCGTTCAGGAACTGGGGTGGCTTCTTCATCCGGGACTCGCAGGTGAAAGTTGCAGGTCGCTTGCGCGTTGTAGCGAGCAATCATCACCCGGCCAGATCGGGAAGCCGTGAGGGTGCCCGCCGTTGCGTCACACCCCCGATTCCTAATGCATGGGGATTGTTGCGGGCTTTCGGGACTCGGCCAAATTGAGCCGATTGGCTTCAGACAGGGCAGGCTTGCGCGTAAGCGTGGGGGCTACACCCCCGCATTGAGCACTGGTCCCTGGAAAGCCGGCCGGGCCTTGAGCCGCGTGTAATAGCCCTCGACCGCTGGGAGCGACGGACGCGTGATATCCATGTAGTACCAGCGATGAACCATCATGCCGATCGCGCAATCCGCGATGCTCGGCTGCTCGCCGGCTATGTAGGGCGTGCGCTCAAGCTGCGCATCGAGGATCGAGCACAGGCGCGCCGCCTGCTCTTCGGCGGCGGGAATGCCTTCGGGGTCGGAGCCGGGCTTGACATGCAGAGTGAAAAACAACTGCCGCAGCGGCTCGTGAATTTCGCCCATCACCCAGTCCAGCCACTGCTCCACGCGGGCGCGATGCTGAAGCTCGTCGGGGTACCACTCCGGCCCGTATTTCGCCGCCAGGTAGCGCAAAATGGCGTGGCTCTCCCAGAGGACGAAGCCGTCCTCCTCCATCACGGGGACCTTGGCGTTGGGGTTCAGCGCCTTGAATTCCGGCGTGTCGGTTGGCGCGTAGCCGCGGCCATAGTCGCGCCGGTCGATCTCCAGCCCGATCTCTTCGGCGAGCCACAGAACCTTGCGGACATTGGAGGAGTTGGCGCGGCCATAAATGACGATCATTGTTGTTATGTTCCCTTGTCGTGGTTATCGCCCTGCGCTGGCGGCGCGGCGTCATTGGGGCTGCCCGCGCGGAAATAGTCAAGCATCCGGTTCCGGCGCAGCGGGCCACGACGGGCCGGGGTTTGCGGCTTGGCGTCGGGGCCGCCGGCCGAGCGCGCGAGGTTCAGAATGATCGCGAGATGGTGCACGCTGCGCCCCAGCCCGTCGGCGATCTGGTGGCGGCAGGAAAAGCCGTTGGCGATCAGTAGGGCGTCGCGTTCGCTCTGGCGGATCGCCGGGAACAGCGCCAGTTCCGCCATGTCGATAGAGGCGTCGAGGTTCTCCGAGGCATAACCAAACGCCCCGGCCATGCCGCAGCAGCCCGAGTCGATCGCCTCCACCTCCAGCCCCGGCACCTGGGCGAGCGCGGTATGCAGCGCATCCATGCCGCCGAGCGCCTTTTGATGACAATGGCCATGGATGAGCGCCTTGGCCTCGATCGGGCTTGCGGGCAGCGCCCATCGGCCAGCCTCGGCCTCGCGCGCGATGTATTCCTCCAGCAGCCAGGCACTCCCGCTCAGCCGCTTGCCCGGGTCGCCGAGGCCCATATCCCGGTATTCGTCGCGGAAGGTGAGCAGGCAGGCCGGCTCCAGCCCGATGACCGGCACGCCGCGCTCCACGAAGCGCGCGGCCGTCTGCACCGTGCGCCGCGCCTCGTCCCGCGCCTCATCCACCAAACCGCTCGCCAGAAACGTCCGCCCGCAGCACAGCGGCCGCTTGTCGCCGGCACGGAGGATGTGCACGCGCCGCCCCGCCGCCGTCAGCACCTCGACGGCTGCGCGCAGGTTGCCCGGCTCGAACCAGGTGTTGAACGTGTCGGCAAACACGGCGACCTCCGGCCCGTTCTCCGGCCCGGACGGCTCACCGGCGAGGAAGGGCCGCGCGCTCCACTGCGGCAGGCGGCGATGTGCGGAAAAGCCGAGCGCCATGTCCGACAGCGTGGCAAGGGAAGGCACGAAATCGCGCGCATTCAGCGCCCACCAGAAGCGCCGCGCATAGGGCGCATAGCGCGGCAGATAGGCCGTCAGGCGATCGCGAAGGGACAGGCCGTGACGCTTCCGCGCGGCGTTCAGTACCTCGGTTTTCATCTTGGCGATGTCGACCGCCGATGGGCATTCGCTCTTGCAGGCCTTGCAAGCGACGCAGAGCTTCATCGTGTCCAGCATTTCGGGCGCGGTGAGCGCATCCGGGCCAAGCTGGCCGGAAATCGCAAGGCGCAGCGTGTTGGCGCGCCCGCGCGGGCTGTCGCGCTCGTTGCGGGTGACGCGATATGAGGGACACATCGCGCCATCGCCGAGCGTGCGGCATGCGCCGTTGCCGTCGCAGGCCTCTACGGCTTGCTGAAAACCGCCGGGCCAGTCGAGCGCCGTTTCCATCGGCGGCACACGATTATCCGGCCGGTAGCGGAACAATTCGCGGTCATCCATGCGCGGCGCGCCGGTGATCTTGCCGGGGTTCAGCCGGCCATCTGGGTCGAACAGCGCCTTCACCTCGCGGAAAACGCGGGCCGCCTTGCGCCCGAACATGCTCGCGTGAAACTCCGAGCGCGCCAGCCCGTCGCCGTAGCTGGCCGCGTGGGTGCCGCCGTAGCGGCGCACCAGCGCATAGGTCTCCTCGGCCAGGCGGCGCATCGCCTTGACGTCGCCCGCGCGCTTCAGGTTGAGCGCCGGGCGCAGGTGCAGGCAGCCGGCCCCGGCATGGCCGTAGAGGCTCGTCTCGACGCCGCGATGCGCAAGCATTGCGGTCAGGTCTTCGGCGTAATCCGCCAGGTGATCGAGCGGCACCGCGCAATCGTCGATGAACGACACCGGCCGCCCCGCGCCGCTCTGCGCCATCATCAGGTTCAGCGCGCGGTCGCGCACATGCCAGATCGCGCTTTGCACCTCCGCGCCGACCGCTTCGACGACCGCATGGCGGTGGCCAAGCTCGGCCATCAGCTCGTCCAGCTCCTTGAGCTTGCGGATGTTTTCGATGCGCACATCGCCGACGAACTCCACGAGCAGCACAGCGCCCGGCTCGCCGCGGATGAAGCGCCGCAGGATCGGCGCGAGGCGCGCGTTGCACGCGGCGAATTCGAGCAGCCGCTGATCCATCAGCTCGATTGCCGTCGGCTGCTGCTTGACGAGGTAAGGCACGGCCTCCAGCGCTGCGCGTAGATCGGAGAAATGGCACACGCCCAGTACACGGTTCTTCGGCAGCGGCGCGAGTTTGAGTTCGATCCGCTTCGACAGCGCCAGCGTGCCCTCAGAGCCGACGAGCAGCTCCGCCATGTTGTGCGGCTGGCGGTCGGGCAGCAGCGCGTCGAGATTGTAGCCGGCGACGCGGCTGGGCAGGTCGGGAAACACCCGCCGGATCATTTCCTCGTGCTGCTCGCCCATCTCCAGCAGCGTGAGCACGCCGTCATCGAAGGCCCCCGGCCCGTCCGGGTCGGGGAAGTCCTCCGGCAGTTCGCCGAACACGGCTTCGGAGCCGTCTGCGAGGATTGCATCAATGGCCGAGACGTTCTCGCGCATCCCGCCACAGCGCAGCGCGCGCGGGCCGCTCGCGCCGGTCGCTGTCATGCCGCCGATGGTGGCGCGGCTGCCGCTGGCGATGTCGACCGGAAACCAGACGCCCTCCGGCGCGAGCTGGCGGTTGAGCGCCTCCAGCGTGATGCCGGGCTGCACGGCGCAGGTCATCGCTCCGAGATCGTGAAACAGCAGCTTGTTCAGATATTTGGAGCAGTCGATGACCAGCCCTTCGCCGACTGTCTGCCCGGCCGTCGCCGTGCCGCCGCCACGCGCGGTGATCGCCACGTCTTCTTCCGCCGCAATCGCGACGATCGCCTGCAGGTCGGTTTCGGTGCGCGGCGCGACCACGCCGAGCGGGAACACCTGATAGATCGAGGCATCGGTGGCGTAGCGCCCGCGATCAAAACGGTCGAACAGCACCTCGCCCGCGATCTCGCTGCGCAGCCGGTCGGCCAGACGGCCCCGCGCGGCATCATTCAATAATGGCGGCATCTGCTGTAGGGTCGGGTCTGTGTCAGCACGCGGCGCGCATCTGCGGAATTGGCGATGCGACAGGCGCGCATCCTGCGCGTGCACGAACGCCTGCGATCCTTAAACACGCGAAAGGCCCCATCGCGCATGAATTTGCATAGCCACGAAGACGACCTCCCGTCCTGGGAAGAGATCACGGACTTCATGGGCAAGCCGGACAGCCACCCAGAGCAGCCCGAAACGGTGGAGCGCATCGAGACCCATATTTCGCTGATTTTCCTGGCCGGTGATGTGGCGTACAAGATCAAGAAGCCCGTCGTCTTTCCTTTTCTCGACTATTCCACGCCGGAAGCGCGTCGCCGCGCCTGCGTCAACGAGGTGCAGCTCAACCGGCGCACCGCGCCCGACCAATATCTCGGCGTGGTCCCCATAACTTACGACAAGGCGCGCGGCCTGGAGATCAGTGGCAGCGGCGAAGTGGTGGAATGGGCGGTGAAGATGCGCCGCTTCCCCGAAGGCGCCCTTTATTCCGAACTGGCAGCCGCCGGCCCACTCGGAAGCGAAGACTATGCCGAACTCGCGCGCGCGGTCCATACCTTTCACGACGCGGCGGCGCGGCGGATCGAGCCGGGCAGGGCGGTCGCGGCGCTGTCCGAACTGATCGCGCAGAATGACGCGGCGTTTGCCGACTATC
>CAYYSM010000048.1:0-11559 GCA_964474225.1 uncultured Hyphomicrobiaceae bacterium | reverse complement strand
CGGCCTTGATCCACGGCTGCGCCCCTCATTGCGCGAGGAGACGCTGGCGATCCTGCGCGAAACGCGAACAACCTGCGTCATCGTCACCCATGAAGCAGAGGAGGCGATGCTGCTGGGCGACAGGCTCGCGATCATGCGCGGCGGCGAGCTTGTCCAGACCGGGACGACGCAGGAGGTTTTCGATCATCCGGCCGATCTGTTCGTGGCCGAAATGATGAGTGAGATCAATGTTGTCCCTTGCAAGGTCGTGGGCGGCGTGGCGCGCGGGCCGCTTGGCGCGTACCCTACGCCAACGGAGTTGAGCGGTGACGCCTTGATGTGCTTCCGCCCCCGCGTCGTTCGGTTGAGCCATGACGCGACCGCCACGCCCGCGCAGGTGTGCGGCAAGCGGTCGCTCGGCGACGAGACCGTGCTGGAACTGGGCGTTGAGGGCCTGGAAACCCACGTGCTCGCGCGCGCCTGCGCGCCTGTGCCTGCGGAACCAGGCGGCTGGATCGGCATTCGCGTGCCGAGCGAGAAGGTGCATATCTTTCCGGCGGACCACCGGTTGCCGGCCAGCCTCGACCAATAGCGGTAGGCGAGCGCTGTTGCAGGTGTGCAGCCTTTCTGTTTAAGTGATGGTATATGGGGGACGTGCATGACACGCCCTCTGAACGAAGCGCGTTTAGGAGACACACACGTATGGCGCCGAGTTGGTTTCAAATCCTGATCGTGGTGGTGCTGCTGGTTCTGCTGTTCGGTCGGGGCAAGATCTCTGAGCTGATGGGCGATGTCGCTAAGGGCATCAAGAGCTTCAAGAAGGGCATCTCTGAAGACGAAGAGAAGTCCGATACGGCTCACAAGTCCATCGAGCACGACGCCGCCCGGAGCGAGACGGACGCGAAGCGGCACACGCGTGAAGAGGCCAACACCAGCAGCTAGGGCTGACGTCGCGTCCGGCCGTGATGGCGCGGGCGTTCACGCGTCGGCATTCCGGCGGTTGTTGCCGTTCGTCGCGCGGATCGGTCTTTTAGCGGGTATCGCTCTTCATGTTTGACATCGGATGGACGGAACTTCTGGTCTTGGCGGTCATCGCGATCCTGATCGTGGGGCCCAAGGATCTGCCGCGCATGCTCTATTCCATTGGGCAGGCGGCCGGCAAGATGCGCCGGCAGGCGGATGAGTTCCGCCGGCAGTTCAACGAGTCGATGCGCGAAGCGGGCATGGATGAGGTCCGCAACGACATGAAGAAGATGAGCGATCTGAACCCGGCCAACAAGATCCGCAACGAGATCGAGAGCACCTTCACGGACAGTCCGAAGCCGGGCAGCGGCCAGAAGTCGGCTGGCAGCGAAGCCAGCCCCGCGCCGCCTGGGGAGGGCGATCTGCTGGAGCAGTCGCAAGGCGCATCAGAGCGAAAGGAAGGGACGCCGGACGCGGCCCAGTCACCGAAACCCGCGCCTGAACCGGCCGCGAGCGAACCGCCGGCCACGCAGGACGAACCGCGCAGCGAACCGAAACCCGTCGGCAACCGCAATGCCAATGGCGCCGCCGAAGCCAAGGACGCGGTGAGCTAACCTTTCGGAGAGAGCCAGTTGGCCCAGCGGGACGATATCAACGACATTGATGCCAGCAAGGCGCCGCTGATCGAGCACCTGATCGAGCTGCGCCAGCGGCTGATGTGGTCGGTCGTTGCGATTCTGATCGGCTTCGTCCTGTGTTTCACCTTCGCCAAGGACATCTACAACATCCTGCTGGTGCCGTATCAGTGGGCGGTCGGCGAAGATGTGCCGATCGATATGATTTATACTGCGCCGCAGGAGTTCTTCTTCACGCAGCTGAAGGTGGCGCTGTTCGGGGCGGTGTTCCTCGCCTTCCCGATCATCGCCGTGCAGCTTTACATGTTCATCGCGCCGGGCCTCTATCGGCACGAGCGGAAGGCCTTCACGCCGTTTCTTATCGCCACGCCGGTCCTGTTCGTGTTCGGCGCGGCGCTGGTATATTTCATCATCATGCCGCTGGCGATGCAGTTCTTCCTGTCGATGCAGCAGACAGGCGAGTCCGGCGTGTCGATCCAGCTCACCGCGCGCGTCAGCGAGTATCTTTCGCTCATCATGACGCTGATCCTCGCCTTCGGCTTCTGCTTCCAGCTTCCGGTGCTGCTAACGCTCCTGGGCCGCGCGGGGCTGGTCAGCGCGGACGGGCTGCGGCGCAAGCGCAAATACGCCATCGTCGGCGTGTTCGCGGCGGCGGCGTTCCTGACCCCGCCCGACCCGATCAGCCAGATCGGCCTCGCGCTGCCGACGATCCTGCTCTATGAGCTGTCGATCTTCTCGGTGGCTTATGCCGAGCGCAAGCGCGCGGCAGCCGCGCCGGACGCTGACATCGACTGACGATCAAAGCGCCTTTGACCGCCCGTGCAGCGGCGATGCAGGCAATCCCGCCTGCCACCTCTTTATGCTGCCACGGTGACCTTGCCGCGCGGGTCGCGTGACTTCCTGATCTGAATGTCAACGTCGCGGCCAAGCGCGGTCACGAAGTTCAGGAGGCGCTGCACGCTGAAGCCCTCCAAGCGGCCACGCATCAGCGCTGACACCTTCGGCTGGTCGATGCCCATGATCTCGGCCGCCTCGATCTGTGTCAGACCGCGTTCATTGATCGCCACGACGATGGCCTGCGCGATCTGGACCTTGAGACGATCCTCTTCGGAGAGGTCCAGTCCGAGATCGGCAAACACATCGCCGCTCGACTTCGTGACCGAAAGATCGTCTCTGTTCTCTCCATTCATGGATCTTGATCCTTCCTCTTCCCTTTGCGCACTTCTTCCTGGTCGATTTCTTCGGCGCGTTTCAGGCGCGCCCGGATGCGCTGGATGACGTGATCGGGTGTCTTGATCCCGCTCGAAGATTTCTTCTGAAACGCGTCGAGCACGTAAATCGCCGACTCGAATTTGACGGTGTACACAGCGCGATAGGTGTCGCCGTCATGGTCCGTCCTGATTTCAAGAACCTTCGCACCACCGAAGCCGGATAGCGGGCGTGCGCTCTCTGATTTCTGACCAATTTCAACAAGACTTAACGCGAAACCAATCTCTTGCTTAACCTCCTTCGGGAACTGACGCAGCTTCTTCAGGCTGTCGCCAATCCAGACAATATCTGCCATTTTTCAATCTCGCCGACTGTGTTGGATCTCTGCGTTTCATAGATTCGTCGTCCCCATCTCCAGTGCCCAGACTATCTACGCACAACCAACTCGTTGCTATTCGGGAAAGCATGCCATTGCCCATGCCAACGATAGCATAGGCCAGTTTGAGCATAC
This sequence comes from uncultured Hyphomicrobiaceae bacterium, assembly GCA_964474225.1. Taxonomy (GTDB): domain Bacteria; phylum Pseudomonadota; class Alphaproteobacteria; order Rhizobiales; family Rhodomicrobiaceae; genus Dichotomicrobium. The sequence continues at coordinate 8,262 of CAYYSM010000048.1, read as the reverse complement.
CGAGGTGCGACGTCAAGCGGAGCCTCCAGTCATCCACATAGGCCGACACATTCGGCTGAGGCCAAATTCCTGAACCCCGCTGGACGCGCCGCCTCACGCGCCTTATAGCTGTGGCCAAATTCGCCGGCCCGGCGCCTCTGGCGCCGCGACGGGCCGCCACCGGTCCCACAGAAAATCGAGGGGGCAAGAGACGTGTTCGATCCGAAATGGATACGGGAGAACCCGGAAGCGTTCGATGCGGGGCTCGCCAAGCGCGGTCTGGAGCCGCACGCCGCTCAAGTTATCGCGCTCGACGACGCCCGCCGCGGCATCGTCACCCGCCTGCAGGAGGCGCAGACCCGGCGCAACGCCGCCTCAAAGGAAATCGGCAAGGCCAAGGGAAGCGGCGACGAGGCTCGCGCGCAAGAGTTGATGGATGAGGTCGCCAGCCTCAAGAGCGCGCTTCAGGAGGGCGAGGAGGAGTTGCGCCTGGCCGAGACCAAGCTGAACGAGGCGCTCGCCGCGATCCCCAACCTGCCGCTCGATGACGTACCCGTGGGCGAGGACGAGAACGACAACGTGCTGGCGCGCGAATGGGGCGAAAAGCCCGGCTTCGATTTCACGCCGCAGGAGCACTTCGACATCGGCGAGGGGCTGGGGCAGATGGACTTCGAGACGGCGGCCAAGCTGTCCGGCTCGCGCTTCGCCGTGCTCCTGCGCGATTTGGCGCGCATGGAGCGCGCGCTGGCCGCCTTCATGGTCGATCTGCATACCGGCGCGTTCGGTTACACCGAAGTCCTGCCGCCCTTCCTCGTGCGCGACGACGCGATGTTCGGCACCGGCCAGTTGCCGAAATTCGCCGAAGACCTGTTCCATACCGAAGATGGCTACTGGCTCATTCCCACCGCCGAAGTATCGCTGACCAACCTCGTGCGCGAGAGCACCATCGGCGAAGACGAGCTGCCGATGCGCTTCACCGCGTGGACGCCGTGCTTCCGGGCAGAGGCCGGCGCGGCTGGCAAGGACACGCGCGGGCTGATCCGCCAGCACCAGTTCTCGAAGGTCGAGCTGGTCTCGATCACCACGCCGGAGCAGTCGCTTGATGAGCTTGAGCGCATGACCTCATGCGCCGAGGAAGTTCTCAAGCGCCTCGGCCTGCCCTATCGCGTCATGACGCTGTGCACGGGCGACATGGGCTTCGCCGCGCGCAAGACCTACGATATCGAGGTCTGGCTGCCCGGTCAGGCGCGCTACCGCGAAATCTCGTCGTGCTCTGTCTGCGGCGAGTTTCAGGCGCGGCGCATGAATGCGCGCTACCGCGCGGGCGAGAAGGACTTGCGCTTCGTCCACACGCTGAACGGCTCGGGGCTGGCGGTCGGCCGCACGATGGTCGCGATTCTGGAAAACTACCAGGAATCGGACGGCAGCGTGCGTGTCCCCGAAGCGTTGCAACCCTATATGAACGGTGTGGAACGGATCGAACCGGCGTGACGCCCCCGACTGCCCCGGAGATTTGATGCGCATTTTGGTAACGAATGACGACGGCGTGGAAGCGCCGGGCCTCGACGTTTTGCAGGCCATTGCCGGCGAACTGACCGACGATGTGTGGGTCATCGCGCCCGAGACCGACCAAAGCGGCTCTGCGCATTCGCTGACGCTGCACGAGCCGATGCGCCTGCGCCAACTCAAGGAACGCATCTACGCGGTGAAGGGCACGCCAACCGATTGCGTCATCATGGGGGTGCGCTTTCTCCTGAGCGATCACCGGCCTGATCTGGTGCTATCGGGCGTCAATGCCGGTCACAACATCGCGGACGACGTGACCTATAGCGGCACCATCGCGGGCGCAATCGAGGGCACGCTGCTCGGCATCCCCTCGATCGCGCTCAGCCTCGCGCTGAACCATCGTGCGCGCGATCTGGCTCACTGGGAAACGCCCATGACGCTCGGCCCTGGCCTCATCAAGCGTCTGCTGGAGGTCGACTGGCCCAAGGGCGTGCTGATGAATGTCAACTTCCCGGACCGCGACCCCGACGACACGGGCGAGGTCGTGATCACCGAACAGGGCAAGCGCGACGCTGACTTCCTCCAGATCGAGGACCGGATGGACACGCGCGGCAACCCGTATTACTGGCTCGGCTTCAAGGAGCGCCTGTCGCCGCCGGGCAGCGGCACCGATCTGCGCGCGCTCCAGCTCGGCCACATCTCCGTCACGCCGCTCAACGTCAACATGACGGATCAGCCGACCAAGGAGCGCCTGCGCGAGGCGTTTCACAGCGGCGAAGAGGTCTGATGCGTTCGCCGCGTCAGGGGAGACAGGGCCATGACCGACGCCCTCACCCGCATGGAGCTGGTGCTGCATCTGCGCCGGCGCGGGATCACGGATGTCCGCGTGCTGAATGCCTTCGAGCGCGTCCCGCGGGAAATGTTCGTCTCGGCGGATTTCGCGGATGACGCCTATGGCGACAACGCGTTGCCCATCGCTTGCGGGCAAACCATCTCGCAGCCTTTCGTCGTCGCCTACATGACCGAAAAGCTCGGGCCCGATCCATCGCGCGCGGTGCTGGAGATCGGGACAGGCTCGGGCTATCAAACCGCGATCCTTGCGCATGTCTTCCGCGAGGTCTTCACGCTGGAATATCACGAGCCGCTCTTGCGCGCGGCGGAGGCCCGGTTCAACGCGCTGGGGTTGGACAACATAACGGCCATGCTCGGCGACGGCTGGGAAGGCTGGCCCGATGGCGGCGAGTGCGAACGCATCATGGTCACAGCCGCCGCGCCGGAAGTGCCCGCGCCGTTGTTCGCGCAGCTCGCCGAGAGCGGGCGCATGATCATTCCGCTGGACAGCGAGGATGGTCAGTTCCTCACAGAAGTGGTGAAAGCGGGCGGCGCGCCCCGTCACACGCGCCTCTTGCCGGTGCAGTTCGTGCCGCTGTTGCGCGGCGGCAAATCCGCAACTTAGACGCTAATACTGTTTCAAAAGACCGCGCACGCTTAAGCCGGCTTTAACCAATCGCCGTTTTACTGCTCCCGAGGTACAGGAGTAGGCGGCGATGAGTAGTTTCCCGGTGAATTCCCGTTCGCGCGTGGCGGTTGCCAAAGCCGACTCACGCACTGCGTTGCGGCCGGCAAAGCGGCTGACCTGCGCGGCGATCATCGCGCTGGCCGTGGCAGGCTGCAGCCAGGAGGTTCAGCGCTTCGACTATGGCGATGCCCGCGAGCCGCGAACCGCCCAGCTTCACTACAACGAAGATCGCTACGCCGAGGAGGCTTTCGCCTCCTGGAGGCGGGGTGAGCGCGGCGACCTGCAGCGTCACGCGCAGCTCGATGGCGATCCGGTCACGCGCAGCTTGCCAGACGAGGCCGGGCCAGACTCGCGCAGCCAACTCACGCCGCTGTATGACCGCGAGCCGCTGCCGCCGCGCCGGACCACGCACACCGTGCGCGCAGGCGACACGCTCTACAGCATCGCGCGCAGCCACAATGTCAGCGTCGACAGGCTGGCGGAGATCAACGGGCTGACCGACCCCGGCCTGATCCGCATCGGCGACACGCTCTACATCCCACAGGCGGGCCATGAGCCGCGCCGGCAACGGCGAACCGCCCGCCGCGAAGCGCCGCGGCAGGCTCCGCGCGAGCGCCGCTATGCCGAACGCCGCGCACCGCGCTATTCCGACGACCAGCTTTACATCGACCCGCTGTTGAGCGAGCGGCCCCGCCGCGAAGAACGCCGCCGGTATGACGCGCCGCGCCGCGCAGAGGAGCGCCCGAGCCGCGAGCGCCGCCGCACGGCACGAACCGATCCGGAGCCGAGCCTGGAGCGCGCCAGCAGCGCAGGTCCACGGCGCGCCGCCAGCGCAACGCCGCCGCCCGCGCCGGATCAACGCCCGCAAACGCGCCAGCCGAGCCAGACGGCCAGCTCACAGTTGCCCGAGCAAACCCGCGTCGCCCGTGCTGAACCCCAGCGCGAGCGGGAAGTCGCCAGCGAACAGAAGACATCGGCCCACGACTGCCGCGCCCTGATGAAGGACCCGCCGGCGCGCAGCGGCGCGAACTTCCGCCGCCCGGTGAATGGCCTGATCGTCTCGCGCTTCGGCGAGCAGTCCAACGGCCAGCGGAACGACGGCATCAACATCTCGGTGCCGCGCGGCACGCCGGTGAAGGCAGCCGAAAATGGCGTGGTGGTGTACGCCGGAGACGAACTGACGGGGCTGGGCAAACTGGTGCTGGTGCGCCATGCCGACGGCTGGGTGTCAGCCTACGCCCATAACGATGAAATCCTGGTGGGGCGCTGCGACACGGTGGAGCGCGGCCAGATGATTGCCAGGGCCGGTGTCACTGGCGCGGTGACGAAGCCGCAGCTTCATTTCGAGCTGCGCAAGAATGCGCGCCCGGTCGACCCGGAAGTGCATCTGGCCGGGACGTCGTAAGGCTCAGTTGGCGCGGGAAATCGAGAAGCCGACCGCGTCCAGCAGGGCGGACTTGATCGGGCCGTCCGCGAAGGCATCCAGCGCGCGCGTGGCCTGCTCGCCATGCGAAAGCGCCCGCTCCATTGCGCGGTCGAGCGCGTTGTGCCGGGCGATCAATGCCATCGCTGTTTCGAGGTCGCCCTCCTGAACGTCGCCCTGAGAGATCGTGCGCTGCCAGAACGCTTTTTCCTCCGGCGTGCCATCGGCATGGGCGAGGATGACCGGCAGCGTCACCTTGCCCTCGGAGAAATCGTCGCCGACATTCTTGCCTAGCCGTGCGCGCTCGCCAGAATAGTCGAGCACGTCGTCCATGAGCTGGAAGGCCAGCCCCAGATGCAGGCCGAAATCGTGCAGCGCCCGCGCCTCGGCCTCCGGCCGTTCGGCGATCACCGCGCCCACTTCAGCGGCCGCCGCGAACAGCGCCGCCGTCTTGGCGTTGATGACGGCGTGGTAGGTCTCTTCCGTGGTGGCGAGGTTCTTGGCCGCGGCAAGCTGCATCACCTCGCCCTCGGCGATGACCGCGGCGGCGTTCGACAACACGCGTAGGGCGCCCAGCGAGCCGACCTCGACCATCATCTTGAAGGCCTGGCCGAGCAGATAGTCGCCAACCAGCACGCTCGCCTCGTTGCCCCAGAGGAGGCGCGGAGCCTGCTTGCCCCGGCGCATCTCGCTTTCATCGACCACGTCGTCATGCAGCAGCGTGGCGGTATGCATGAACTCGACGCTGGCTGCGAGCGTGACATGGCCCTCACCCTGATAACCGCACAGTTTCGCTGCCGCGATGGTGAGCATCGGGCGCAGGCGCTTGCCGCCTGAGTCAATCAGGTACTGGGCGAGCTTCGGGATCAGCTCCACATCCGAGTGGGCCTTGTCCAGAATGATCTGGTTGACGCGCTCCATGTCCTGATCGACAAGATGATAGAGGGCGTCAATGTCACGGCTGGCCGTGAGCGTCTTTTGGAGCGGAGCGATCGGGCCCACGTCGGCGGTCCTCCCTGGTGCGCGGCAAAGCGCCCTCACTATAAATGTTGCCGCGTTGTGCGGGTCAAGGCGCGCGTCCGGGTATATCGTCGCAAGCTTAAGATGCACTCAGCGCCGGACGCTATCATCCACATATTTCCAACGCCGAGCCTTTCCATGAAAATCCTGCTGCAAACCAACGATGCCGTACTGATCTCGTTTGTCGAGTCGCTTCTCAGCGAAGCGAACATCGACCATGCGGTTCTAGACGGTCACATGAGCGTGATGGAGGGCTCGATCGGCATTCTGCCGCGGCGCGTGGTCGTGGCGGACGAGGACTATGACCGGGCCGTGGAACTGATGGGCGAAGCCGGCATTGACGTGACAATCCACCCCTATGAGCGATGACCGCGCGGATGCGCTGACCGACGACGCCTTTCTTGGCGGCGCGCTGCATCTGCTACAGCCGCGCAAGGGCGCGCGGGCGGGCACCGATGCGGTCATGCTGGCCGCGGGCGTGGCGGCGAACGGACAGGCGCGGGTGCTGGAGGCGGGCTGCGGCGTCGGGGCGGTGGCGCTGTGCCTCGCCTGGCGGCTGCCGGACGTGCTTGTCACCGGCGTGGAAATCGACCCGGCGCTGGCTGAGTTGGCGCGGCGGAACGCGGCGCGGAACGGCCTTTCCGAGCGTTTTGAGATGATCGAGGGCGACGTCACCAGCGCGTTCGCCGGGCTGGAGGCCAGAGGCGTGTGCCGTGAAGGCTATGACCACGTCGTCGCCAACCCGCCCTATTTGCCGGCAGATGGCGCCCGCGCGCCGGGCGACGCCGACAAGCGCCGCGCCCATGTCATGACGCCGGGCGGGCTGGACGCCTGGGTCCGCTTCCTCGCCAGTTGCGCCGCGCCGCGCGGCAAGCTCTGGATGATCCACCGCGCCGATGCGCTTCCCGAGGTGCTTGCCGCGCTTGAGGGGCGTTTCGGCGGCCTTCGCCTGTTCCCGCTGTTCCCGCGCGCCAACGGGCCCGCCACGCGCGTCATCGTCAGTGCGACGAAGGGCAGCCGCGCTGCGCTGCAAATGCTGCCGGGCCTGACCCTGCACCGCCCGGACGGGCGTTACACGCCAGCCTCCGAGGCCGTCTTGCGCCACGGCGCCGCGCTTCCTCTCGACGCGCCCGCCGGGCAGTAGACTTCACCATCAAGGTGATTATGTTAGGCGCACGGCTGGCGGGCGATCCGCCACGCGCATCCCGACACCGGCGAACAAGCACAAGAAATGGCGCCCATAAAGCTGCTTAGCCCGTTCCGGGCGCTGCTCCCTGACACGTGGATGGCCGCGGGCACGCTGATCCCCGTGATCCGCTTGACCGGCACCATCGGCATGGCCACGCCGCTGCGTCAGGGGCTATCGCTGAGTGTTGTCTCCGGCGTCATCGAACGCGCTTTCTCCTTCAAGGACAGCCCGGCCGTCGCGGTGATCGTGAACTCTCCGGGCGGCTCGCCGGTTCAGTCGCGCCTGATCTATCAGCGCATCCGCGACCTGGCGCAGGAAGAGGCCAAGAAGGTCTACGTGTTCACTGAGGATGTCGCGGCCTCTGGCGGCTACATTCTCGCGCTCGCGGGCGACGAGATTTACGCTGACATGTCTTCCATCGTCGGCTCGATTGGCGTGATCTCGGCCGGCTTCGGCCTGCACGAGGCGATCAACCGGCTCGGCGTCGAGCGGCGCATCTACACGGCGGGCGAGAAGAAGATGCTGCTCGACCCCTTCAAGCCGGAAGACCCTGACGATGTCGAGCGGCTGAAGCGCATCCAGAAGATCGTCCATCAGGACTTCATCGACCTGGTGAAGCAGCGCCGCGGCGCGAAGATCGAGCAGGCGGGCGACGATCTTTTCACCGGCGAGTTCTGGACCGGCCGGCAGGCGCAAGAGCTGGGCCTCATCGATGGGCTGAGCGATGTGCGCTCCCGGATGCGCGAGGTCTACGGCGAGGACGTGCGCCTGCGGCTGATCTCGCCGGAGCGCGGGCTGTTCTTCCGCCGCGCGCGCGGCGTCGGCGTCGAGCGGGCCGGAATGCCCGATGTGTCGCGCGGCTTGACGCATGGCTGGGCGGACGAACTGGTCTCCGCGCTGGAAGAACGGGCTCTGTGGTCGCGCTACGGGCTGTGATCGCGCCACGCCGCGCAAAAACCCTCTTGACCATTGGCTGGTCGCCCCCAAGCCGCGTTGACCGAACCCGCGCGCGGGCGTAGGTTGCGCCGCGAAACGACCGCGCGGACGACGCGCCAGACCACCAGACATCACTCATGGAACAACGCCTCGGACACACCGCCGCGCCTGCTGCGTCCCATCTGCGGCCCAAAGAGTCCTTTCAGGACCTGATCCTGACGCTGCAGCACTACTGGGGCGCGCATGGCTGCGTGATCCTGCAGCCTTATGACATGGAGGTGGGCGCGGGCACGTTTCACCCGGCGACGACGCTGCGCTCGCTCGGGCCGCGCCCGTGGCGGGCCGCGTATGTTCAGCCGTCACGCCGGCCGGGCGATGGGCGCTACGGCGAGAACCCGAACCGGCTGCAGCACTATTACCAGTTTCAGGTCGCGTGGAAGCCCTCCCCGCCTGACTTTCAGGAGCTTTATCTCGGCAGCTTGCTGGCCATAGGCATCGACCCGCAGCGCCATGACATCCGCTTCGTCGAGGATGACTGGGAAAGCCCGACGCTCGGCGCCTGGGGGCTGGGCTGGGAAGTCTGGTGCGACGGCATGGAGGTGAGCCAGTTCACCTATTTCCAGCAGGTCGGCGGGTTCGACTGCAACCCCGTAACCGGCGAGCTGACTTACGGGCTGGAGCGGCTGGCGA
>CAYYSM010000047.1:0-11600 GCA_964474225.1 uncultured Hyphomicrobiaceae bacterium | reverse complement strand
TTGAGAATCGAGGAAATTTCCGAGGCCCGGATTTCCATCAGCCTACCTCTTTCATAACGTGTCTGAGTCGATTGAGTTTGGTGCGCAGCGAATTGTCGATCATGCGGCTGCCGATCTTCACGATCAGCCCCCCGAGGATCGCCTTATCCACGCGGACATTCATGCTCACATCCTGCCCGGCGAAGTCGCGCAGCGCCTGCTGCAGCGTCTGCTGCTGCTCATCGCTGAGCGGAACGGCGGTGATGACTTCGGCTTCCACCTCGCCGCGATGGCGCGCGGCCAGCGTGCGGAAGGCCCGGATGATGCCCGAAATGGCGGAGAGCCGGCGCTTTTCGACAAGCAGTTCGAGGAAATTCTTGGTCAGCCCGGCCGTCCCGGCGGCGTCGGCGATCACGCGCACCGCCTTGGCCTGCTGGTCCATCGAAAAGGCCGGGCTGTGCGCCAGCCGGCGCAGATCCTCACTGGTGTTGAGCATTTCCTGAAAGTCGGAGAGCTGCGCCTCGACCTCCTCCAGCTTGCCTTCCTCAACGGCGAGTTCGAACAGCGCGGTCGCATAGCGCCCCGCGACCCCCGTCACGCTGGTCCCGCCACTCGCCATCGAATTGTCTTTCACGCGCCGCTCCCGGAATGTGCTGGAGGGGGTGGACGCGCCGGTGCACGTGTGCCGTCACCTTGATTTTCGGGCTTGAAGGCAGCCGCGCGGCACCTAGCGCAAGGCGCATCCTTGCTGAAGTTGGAGGTGATCTATCACAGGCTTTGCCGCCCTTGCAATATGCTGCGCACACCAAGGCAATAGAAGCGTGCGCGAACGTAGAGCACGAAAATTCGCCGATGATGTTTCGCACTCACAGGAAGCTGTAGGGATCGACGTCGATGACGGTGCGCACGCTGCCCTTCGCCGGCGGCGCGCGATCCATCCAGGCGCGCAAAAAGCCCTGTATATCGACGGTCCGTGGCGCCTTCACCAAGAGACGATAGCGGTAGCGCCCGCGGATCAGCGCGAGCGGCGCCTCAGCCGGCCCCATGACCTCGATCCGCGCGGCTGGCGGCGCGGTCCTGGCGAGCGCCTGCGCATAGCGTTCGGCTTCCGGTTTCGCGCCCGCCGAGACGATGATCGCCGCCAGCCGGCCGAAGGGCGGCAGGACCGCGGCCTCGCGTGCGGCAATTTCACGCGCCAGAAAGGTGTCGCGATCCCCGGAAATCAGCGCGCGCATGACCGGATGGTCGGGCGCATGGGTCTGGATCAGGCCGACGCTGCCGCTCTCCTCCCGCCCCGCGCGGCCGATGACCTGCTGCATGAGCTGGAAGGTGCGCTCAGCCGCGCGCGGGTCGCCGCCCTGCGCAAGGCTCAAGTCGCCGTCCACGACGCCGACGAGCGAAAGGCCGGGGAAGTGGTGGCCCTTCGCGACGAGTTGTGTGCCCACGACGATCCGCGCCTCGCCCGAAGAAATCCGCGCGATCGTCTCCCGGATTTCGGTGAGGTTGGTCGTGAAGTCGCTGGACAGGATCGCGGCGGGCACATCGGGGAAGCGCTCGGCCACCTCCTCCGCCACGCGCTCCACGCCCGGCCCGCAGGGCACCAGCTTGCCGCTCACACCGCAGGCGGGGCAGTCAGCGGGCCGGGGGAGAACAAAGCCGCAATGGTGGCAGGTGAGCTTCCCGCGATGGCGGTGCTCCACCAGCGTCGCGCTGCATTGCGGGCATTCGATCCGGTGGCCGCACGCACGGCACAGCGTCAGGGGCGCGTAGCCCCGTCTGTTGAGGAACAAGAGCGCCTGTTTGTCCGCCGCCAGCGTGTCGCGCACCGCCGACACGAGCGAAGGCGACAGCCAACGCCCGCGCTCCGGCGGCTCGGCGCGCAGGTCAATCGCGCGGATGTCGGGCAGCGCCGCGCCGGCGTAACGGCTGGTCAGCCGCACATGTTCGTAGCGGTCTTGTTGGGCATTCACGACGCTCTCGATCGACGGCGTCGCCGAACTCAGGATTACCGGATGCTGGCCCAGCTTGCCGCGCACCACCGCCACGTCGCGCGCCTGGTAGCGCACATAGTCTTCCTGCTTGAAGCTCTGCTCGTGCTCCTCATCAACGACGATCAGGCCGAGATCGGCAAACGGCAGAAACAGCGCCGAGCGTGCGCCCGCCACCGCCCGGGCTTCACCCGTCGCCACCGCGCGCCAGATGCGCCCGCGCTCCGCAGCGCCCATCGCGGAGTGCCATTCCATCGGGCGGCACCCGAAGCGACGCGCGAAACGGTCGAGAAACTGGCTTGTCAGTGCGATTTCCGGCAGCAGGATCAGCACCTGCTGGCCGCGCGCGAGCGCGGTCGCGACGGCCTCGAAATACACCTCTGTCTTCCCCGCGCCGGTCACGCCGTCGAGCAGGCTTACAGAAAAGCCGCCGCGGCGCACCGCGTCGATCAGCTTGCCAGCCGCTTCGGCCTGCTCGGGCGCGAGGTCGGGCGGCGCATGGTCCGGATCGGGGAGCACGGGACGCGGCGGCGGTATCTCCACGCGGATGAGGGAGCCAGCAGCGGCCAGCCCCTCGATGACCGCCGCGCTCACGCCGGCCTCGCGCGCGAGATCGGCCTTGGCCCGCACCGCGCCATCAGCGGCGACGGAGAGCACCTTCTCCCGCGCCGGCGTCATCCGTTCCGGCGGCGGGCCGGCGGCGCGATAGCCGAAGCGCGGCGCTTGAGGCTCGAAGGCGCGCGGCGCGCTCATCATCATCTTCAGCACCATGCCGCGCGGGCTGAGCGTGTAACTCGCCACCCAGTCAACCAGGCGCCGCGACACCGCGGGCAGCGGCGGCGCGTCAATCACCTCGATGATGGATTTGAGCTTCTTCGCGGGCACATCCGCGTTCCGCGCCGCGCCCCACACGACCCCGACCCGCCGCGCCGCGCCAAGCGGCACGCGCACGAAGGTGCCCGGCGGCGGCGCTTCGCCGTCCGGCGGCTGGTAGTCGTAAGCCTCGTCCAGCGCCAGCGGCACCAGCACGGGCACCGCGCGCACTTGTCCCGCCTGAGGCTCGCCGAGGTCGAGCCGCGCCTGCGTCATGATCGGGGACCGCGGATTAAGACTGCATCAACCATAGCGCCGCTAGTTTTACGCCTTTGCCGCCAGGGTAGGAAAGCAGCGTCGCGTCGATGAACATGGTTATGCCGAAAAATCTGGACTTTGCCGCGCAGCCGGACGCCGCCGAGGCGATCCGAGGCTGGCTCGCTTATCTCGCGCATCAGCGCGGGAGCGGAGCGAACACGCTGGATGCCTATGCGCGCGATCTGCGCCAGTTCTGCGCCTTTCTGGCCGGGCATCTCGGCGCGCCGCCCGCCCTGCGCGACTTCAACGCGCTGACGGCCGCCGATTTCAGAGCATTTATGGCGTGGCGGCGGGACCAGGGTGCATCGAGCCGCAGCCTTTCGCGGAGCCTGTCCGCGCTGCGAGCGTGCTTTCGGCATCTTGAGCGGGCCGGGCACCTGAAGAACCGGGCGGTGCTCGCCGTAGCCATGCCCCGTGTGCCGCGATCGCTGCCGCGCCCGTTGACCGAGGACAAGGCGCGGGCCGTCATCAGCGAGAGCCGCGAGGATGACGGACGCGAACGCGCCCCGTGGGTCGGCTATCGCGATCAGGCGGTGTTGCTGCTGCTCTACGGCTCGGGCCTGCGCATTTCCGAGGCGCTGGCGCTCAACCGCCGCGACGCGCCGGTGCCGCCGTGTGACGTGCTGCGCGTGAAGGGCAAAGGCGGGCAGGAGCGCGTCGTCCCGGTGCTGCCGGTCGCGCAGGAGGCGGTGTTGCAGTATCTCGAAGCGTGCCCCTATCCGCTGCTCGGCGGCGATCCGCTGTTCGTCGGGGTGCGCGGCGGACGGCTCAGCCCGCGCATCCTGCAGCTTGCCATCGCGCGGCTGCGCGCGGCGCTGGACCTGCCCCCGACGGCCACGCCCCATGCGCTGCGCCATTCCTTCGCCACGCATCTGCTGGGCAGCGGCGCGGACCTGCGTTCGATCCAGGAGTTGCTGGGGCACGCCAGCCTGTCGACCACGCAGGTTTATACCGATGTGGACCGGGACGCGCTGCTCAGGGTCTATGCGAAGGCGCACCCGCGCGGCCGGGGTCAGACCTGATCCGCGATCAGATCCACTATAGCCGCGCGCAGTTCATTGATCCCAAGCCGCTTTTCCGCCGAGGTCGCGATGATCTCCGGATGCGCGGCCGGATGCTTGCCAAGCTCCGCTAACGTTTCCGTCTGCACCCGCTTGAGCTGGGCCGCGCTGATCTTGTCGATCTTGGTGAGCACGATCTGGAAGGACACCGCCGCCTCGTCCATCAGCGCCAGCACGTCCTGGTCGGTGGTCTTGATGCCGTGGCGGGCGTCGATCAGCAGGAACACGCGCTTGAGCTGCGCCCGGCCGCGCAGATAGTCGTAGATGAGCTGGTTCCAGCCCTTCACCTGCGCCTTCGGCGCCTTGGCGTAGCCATAGCCGGGCATGTCGACCATGTGCAGCACTTCGCCGACGCGGAAATAGTTGAGTTCGCGCGTGCGCCCCGGCGTGTTGGAGGTGCGGGCCAGCGCCTTGCGCCCGGTGAGCGCGTTCAACAAACTAGACTTGCCGACGTTGGAGCGGCCCGCGAAGGCAATCTCCGGCAGCGGCTCGACCGGCAGTCCGTCGACCCGGACCACCCCTTTGACGAAGTGGATCGGGCCGGAAAACAGCCCCTGCGCGTCGACCAACACGCTCAACTCTTGCTGGAGCCGCCGACCCCCAGCCTGTTGAACAGCTTGTCCAGACCCATGTTCTCGAACAGGTTCACCTCAACGCCCTGACGATGCATGATATACCACTGCTGTGCGATCGTGAGGATGTTGTTCCAGGTCCAGTAGATCACTAGCCCGGCCGGGAAGGTCGCCAGGATGAAGGTGAAAAACACCGGCATCCAGGTGAAGATCTTCTGCTGGATCGGATCGCCCGGCATCGGGTTCAGCCGCATCTGCACGAACATCGAGACGCCCATGATGATGGGCCAGATGCCGATCAGCAGGAAGTCCGGCACCGAGTAGGGCAGCAGACCGAACAGGTTGAAGATGCTGGTCGGGTCGGGCGCGGAGAGGTCCTGAATCCAGCCGAAGAACGGCGCGTGGCGCATCTCGATCGTGACGAACAGCACCTTGTACAGCGCAAAGAATACGGGGATCTGGATCAGGATGGGCAGGCAACCCGACATCGGGTTGACCTTCTCCTTCTTGTAAAGCTCCATCAGCTCCTGCTGCTGACGCATCCGGTCGTCCTTGTACAACTCCCGGAGGCGCTGCATCTCCGGCTGGAGCTTTTTCATCTTGCTCATCGACTCGTAGGCCTTGTTCGCCAGCGGGAAGAAGACGAGCTTGATGAGCACCGTCACGATCAGGATCGCGACGCCAAAATTGCCGACCAGATTGAAGAAGAAATCCAGCGCCAGGAACAGCGGCTTGGTGATGAAGTAGAACCAGCCCCAGTCGATCAGCAGCTCGAACTGCAGGATCCCAAGCTCCGCCTCGTAAGTGTCGATCAGGCTGCTTTCCTTCGCGCCGGCGAAGAGCCGCGTCGTGACCTCGCTGGTCTGACCAGGCGCGATCTGAACGCCCGGCAAAAGATAATCCGTCTGGAAGCGCGCCTGCGAGCCCTGCCCATCGCCAACGAGGCGCGCGTCATAAGCGACGTCCTGCGGCGGGATGAGCGTGGCGGCCCAGTATTTGTCCGTGATGCCCAGCCAGCCGCCGGTGGCCGAATAGGTGCTCGGCGCGCTCGCCTCCAGCACGTCGTCGTAGTCGTACTCCTGCAGCCCTTCTTCGCCGAACACGCCGATCGGCCCTTCATGCAGAATGAAAAAGCCCTCGATGTCGGGGATGCCGTGGCGCGAGATCAGGCCATAAGGGAAAAGCTGGACGGTCTCTCCGGTTGAATTCTCGACCGCCTGGGTGATGGTGAACATGTAGTCGTCGTCCACCGAGATCGTCCGGCGAAAGACGAGGCCCTGACCATTGTCCCAACTCAGCACGACCGGGTTCTGAGGCGTGAGCGGGCCGGCGCTTTCAACGCTCCATGTCGTCTCAGGGCCGGGCACATTCATGCCGCCGCCGGCCGTGGTCCAGCCATGCTGAGCGTAAAAGGCGCGGTTCGGCGCGGGACTGCCGGACGGCGAGAGCAGCGTCACGTTCGCGCTGTCCTTCTCGACGGCCACGCGGTAATCCTTGAGGATCAGATCGTCAATACGACCGCCCTGAAGATTTATGGAGCCGCGTAGTCTGGGGGTGTCGATCTGGACGCGCTGCGCCCCGGCAATGGCGGATTCGCGTGATGCGGTGGCGGCGGGCAGGTTGGGCGCGCCCGTGCCGGGCGCGGCGCCAGGGCGCGGTTCGCCCGTAGCGGACGGCGCCGGCGTGCCGGTCTGGGACTGCCCCTGCGCGGGCGTTTGCTGCGTTGTCTGCTGCTGTTGCGCCTGTTGCTGCTGCGCCTCGCGCTGCGGCCCGATGACCAGCGCCTGCCAGACAAACAGCACAATGACCGACAGAACGACGGCCAGCAGTAGATTACGGTTCTTCTCGTCCATCAAAGCCGGAACACTCCCGCGCGTCCATTATGGCCTGCATATAAGGTTCGTTTAGCTTTTCGGAACCTGCCGCGCCAGCAATTTCAAGAGTCTTTCGTCTGCTGCGACGGTTCGCGCCGCCGCGCCCGGTGATCGGGGCCATGCACCTTGGCGAATGCCTTGTGCAAGTCCTTGATGAGATCCTCGAAATCCCGGTCCAGCGCCGCCGCGCGTCCGATCACCACATAGTCGAAGTCTGGCCGCGCATCCAGCGGCGCGACGCGCCGAACAGCCTCTTTCAGCCGCCGCCGCGCCCGGTTGCGCCGCACTGCGCCGCCGCGCTTGCGACCCTGCGGCCCGTTCTGCGCGACCGCGTGGCGCGAGACGGTAAAGCCGAAGCGCGGCCCGCTCGCCTCGCAGCCCTCCGCACGAGGCGCCGCCTGCAACACAAAAGCTGGCGTCGCCCAGCGCCGGCCGGATTTCAACCTGACAAAGTCACCCCGGTCTTTCAATGTCGTCAGTCGCGCCATCACGAGCCGGCCTCCGGGCGCGGTCTGCGCCGCTCAAGCCGTGAGCTTCTTGCGCCGGCGCGCGCGGCGGCGTGCCATGATTTTCTGCCCGGCCTTCGTGCTCATGCGCGCGCGGAACCCGTGCCTGCGCTTGCGCCGGAGCTTGCCCGGCTGAAACGTGCGTTTCACCCTCGATCTCCCTTGCCTGTCGCTTCTTTGATGTCCGGCGTGCTTATAGGGTTGCTTCGCGTCGCCTGTCCAGAGCGTGGGCCATTCACGCAGTCATCACCGCCGCGCACATCTCATCACGAGCGCTTGACGGGGCATTCCCGCACCGCTGGCACTCCCGTAAATAGTGAGCATGCCGCCGCGCTCAACGGATGCGCGCGTGTTCGCGCTTCAGCGGCCTTGACGAATTTGATGATGACTGGAGCCTTGGCGGATGACTGGCGCTAAACTGGATGTTGCCCATCACGGAGCCGAACATTTGACTTCACGCAACACCCCGCCCGAGCCTGATAGCGGCGCGAGCGAACCGGAGATCGGCGAGGCCGTGCCGCGCCGCCCGCTGTGGCGGCGGCTGCTGCCGCTGATCGTGCTGGCCGCAGTGGCCGGACTGATCCTCTCGCAAGGCTGGCACAACCTGATTTCCTTCCAGCAGTTGGCGCTGAACCAGCAAGCGCTGCAAGCCTGGATCAGCGAGAACATTATCGGAGCGCTCGCGGTGTACGCGGCGATTTACGTTGTGGTGGTGGCGTTGTCTCTGCCCGGCGGCGCGGTGCTGACCGTCGCGGGCGGCCTGCTGTTCGGCTGGCTGCTGGGCGGCCTTGCCACGGTCGTCGCGGCCACGCTGGGGGCAACCGTGATTTTCCTGATCGCGCGCAGTTCGCTCGGCGAGCCGATGGCCGCGCGCGCTGGGCCGTGGCTCGGCAGGTTCCGCGCTGGCTTTCAGGAGAATGCGCTCAGCTACCTGCTGTTCCTGCGGCTCGTGCCGGTGTTCCCGTTCTGGGTGGTGAACCTCGCGCCTGCGCTGCTCGGCGTATCCTTGCGCCAATACGTGATCGCTACCGCGCTTGGCATCATTCCTGGCACCTTTGCGTTCGCGTTCGCAGGGGCAGGGCTGGATAGCGTGCTGGCCGCTCAACGCCAGGCCTTCGAAGCGTGTCAGGCGGCGCGGGCAGCGGGCGATCCGCCGTGCAGCTTCCAGTTCGATCCTGGCACGCTGATCACGCCGGAGCTGCTGATTGCCTTTGTTGCGCTGGGAATCGTTGCGCTCATCCCCGCGATCGTCAAAAAACTCAGGAAACAACCCGGAGCGTGACGCAACTTCCGCGCGGGCAGGCCAGAACAAGCGAAGGGGGCATTTCATGGCGGAGCAGTTGACGCCTGACCTGTGCGTGATCGGCGCAGGCTCCGGCGGGTTATCGGTCGCGGCGGCGGCCGCGCAGTTCGGCGTCGATGTCGTGCTGATCGAGCGCGACAAGATGGGCGGCGACTGCCTGAATTACGGCTGCGTGCCCTCGAAATCGCTGATCGCCGCTGCGAAGCGGGCGCACATGATGCGCGCCTCCGGGCCGTTCGGGATCAAGCCGCTGGAGCCTGCGGTCGAGTTCGACCGGGTGCATGACCATATTCACGAGGTCATCGCGGCGATCGAACCAAACGACTCGGTGGAGCGCTTTGAAGCGCTGGGCGTCAATGTCATCAAGGGCGAGGCGCGTTTCCGCGACAAGACGACGGTCGTCGTCGGCGGACGGGAGATCAAGGCGCGCCGCTTCATCATCGCCACCGGCTCCTCCCCGGCCCTGCCGCCGATTCCCGGTATCGAGCGCGTCTCGTATTTCACCAATGAAACGATCTTCGACAACAAGCAGAAGATCGAAAAGCTTATCGTCGTTGGCGGCGGCCCGATCGGCATGGAGCTGGCGCACGCGTTCCGACGGCTCGGCACCGCAGTGACCGTCATGGAGGCGTTCAAGCCGCTGGCGAAGGAGGACCCGGAGCTGGCCGAGGTCGTACTGCGCCAGATGGAGTCCGAGGGGGTCGAGATCATCCCGGATGCCCGCATCGAACGCTTCGAGCCGTTCGGCGACCGGGTCCAGGTCCGCTTCACGCGCGGCGGGCAGTCCTATTCGATCGACGGCTCGCACCTGATGCTCGCCACCGGCCGGCGGCCGAACATCGAAAAGCTTAATCTGGACAGCGCCGGCGTGCGCCATGACCGCTCCGGCATCAAGGTCGACAAGGGGCTGCGCACCAGCAACAGGCGCATCTACGCCATCGGCGACGTGATCGGCGGGCTGCAGTTCACCCATGTCGCCAATTACCACGCCAGCGTCGTAATCAAGAACGCGCTGTTCCGCCTGCCCGCAAAGGTCAATAACGACATCCTGCCGCGCGTGACCTTCACGGACCCGGAACTGGCGCAGGTCGGCCTCACCGAAGAGGAAGCGCGCAAGAAGCACGGCAACATCCATGTTTACCGCTGGCCCTTTAGCGATAACGACCGCGCCCAGGCCGAGCGCGCCACGGACGGCTTCGTCAAGGTGATCACGACCAAGCGCGGCCGCGTCGTCGGCGCGAGCATGGTCGGCGAGCACGCCGGCGAGCTGATCCAGATGTGGAGCCTGGCGATGCACAAGGGAATGAACATTGGCGCGCTGGCGAGCATCGTCTCGCCCTATCCGACGCTGGCCGAAATCAACAAACGCGCCGCGATCAACTTCTACACGCCGAGCCTGACGAACCCGCTGATCCGCCGCGTCATTGGCTTGGCGCGGAAATTGGGGTAAACCGGAGGCAGTTATTGAATTCCGCTCTCGCGTCGCGAGGGCGGATAGCTGGATCCTGGGGAACGCCGTGACCGTGTTGTTGCCCGGCACAGGCGCGAAGCAAAACGGCCAGAGCACCTCGCCGGAAAAGTCTCACGAGACCGAGCCAAAGCGCCGCGTTATCCGCATGGGCCTGTCGGCCAAGCTGCTTTGGCTGACAATCCTGTTCGTGATGATCGCAGAGGTTCTGATCTTCGTGCCGTCGGTCGCGAACTACCGCAAGACCTGGCTCAACGAGCGGCTGATGGCCGCGCGCATCACTGCGCTGTCGGTCGAGGCTACGCCGGTCGGCGCGCTGTCCCGCGAGTTGCGCACCGACCTGCTCGATACGGCAAAGGTCGAGGCGGTGGCGCTGAAACGTGAGGATTTCCGCAGCCTTCTGCTGGAGCGCGACATGCCGAGCCGGGTCGACGCGAGCTATGACCTGCGCGCGGCATCCTGGTTCACGCTGATCGGCGATGCGCTTTATGCCTTTGTGGCGCCCGACGGGCGCATGATCCGCGTGATCGGCCCGGTGCAGGCGGGCGACGGCGCCTTCATCGAGATCATCCTCGACGAAAGCCTGTTGAAAGCCGCGCTGCTCCGCTACGGGCTGAACATCCTCGCGCTGTCGCTCATCATCTCGCTGATCGCCGCGACGCTGGTCTATCTCTCGCTCAACTGGCTGCTGGTGAAGCCGATCGCGCGGGTGACGCAGAACATGGTTGCGTTCGGCGAGGATCCGGAAGACCCCGCGCGGGTGATCGCACCGTCGAAGCGCTCCGACGAGATCGGCATCGTCGAAAGCGAGCTGGCGGACATGCAGGGCCAGCTCAGCGGTCTGCTGCGCCAGAAGAGCCGGCTGGCCGCGCTGGGTCTGGCCGTGAGCAAGATCAACCACGACCTGCGCAACATGCTCTCCAGCGCGCAGCTCATCTCCGACCGCATGGGGTCCATCCCGGATCCGACGGTCCAGCGCTTCGCGCCGAAGCTGATCGCCTCGCTCGACCGCGCGATCCGGCTATGCTCCGACACGCTGAAATACGGCCGCAGCGAGGAGCCGCCGCCAGAGCGCGCCCGTTTCGCGCTGCGCCCGCTGATCGAGGAGGTCGGCGATGCGCTGATGCTGCCGCGCGACGGCATCGCCTGGCACATCGACGTGCCGGGGGGACTGGACGTTCATGCCGATCGTGACCAAATCTACCGGGTGGTTGCGAACCTCGTGCGCAACGCCTGCGAGGCGATCGAGGACAGCGCCGACGCGGGCGACGCGGTCATCCGCGTCAAGGCGCGCCGGGAGGGAGATATGATTTGCCTGCAGGTGGCCGACACCGGGCCGGGCATTCCCGCCAAGGCGCAGGAGAATCTGTTCGCCGCCTTCCGCGGTTCAGTGCGCAACGGCGGCACGGGGCTTGGCCTCGCGATCGCGTCGGAACTGGTGCGCGCGCATGGCGGGCGCATCGAACTGGCCGACAATAGCGCTGGCGCGACCTTCCTGATTGAGCTGCCCGACGGCGGCGAAGCGGTCAGGGAGCACGCGACCGCGTGAGCGCCGGCCCGCCAGTCAGGACTTGCCTTGCCGGAGGCGAAGGACTACAACGGCGGTTCGGAGCAAGTGCGCCAAGCTTGGCCGCGACGGCCCGTCCCAAGGGCCAGCCGACATTATCAGCACCGGTAGCTCAGCTGGATAGAGCACCAGACTACGAATCTGGGGGTCG
>CAYYSM010000046.1:0-11652 GCA_964474225.1 uncultured Hyphomicrobiaceae bacterium | reverse complement strand
TCTGGCCCTGCGCGATCAGGTACTTGAAGCGGCGGTTGGTGTCCTCGCCGGTGCCGAAGCCCGCGATCTGGCGCATGGTCCACAGCCGCCCGCGATACATCGTCGGGTACGGTCCGCGCGTGAACGGGTAGCGCCCCGGCAGGCCGATATCCTCCTGCGGAATGTTGGCGGTGTCGAGCGGGGTGTAGACGCGCTTGAGCGGGAAGCCGCCGAAGGTCTGGAACGCCTCCTTGCGCTCCGGCTGTCGCTTCAGGAATTCGGCCAGCTCGCCCGATTCCCATTCCTTCAGATCGCGCGCCACCTCGGCCAGCTTGTCGCGCAGCACGGTATCCTCACTCATCGCTCAGTCTCCCTGTTGATCTCGGCCAGCAGTTGCCGCGCGCCTTCCGCCGGCGCCAGTTCCAGCCGCGCCACGCGGTCGGCGATCTCGGCCACACGGCCCTTGCGGTCGCGCGCGAACTCGTCGCGCAGGATGTCCTCGGCGGATTTCAGCACACGCCATTCGGCCATGCGGCGGCGGCGCGCCGCCAGTTCACCGGTCTCACGCATCCGCGCCATGTGCCGGCCGATCGTCTCTTCGAGTTCATCGATGCCCTCGCCGGAGACGGCGCTGGTTCCGATAACGGGAACGGTCCAGTCCATCTTGCCCGAGAGCTGAAGCCCGATGGTCAGCATCCCCTTGAGTTCGGAGATGGTGCGGTTGGCATCGGGCTTATCCGCCTTGCTGACGACGTGAATGTCGGCGATCTCCAACACGCCGGCCTTGATCGCCTGGATGTCGTCGCCCAGCCCCGGCGCGGAGACCACCACGGTCGTATGCGCCGAGCGCACCACGTCGACCTCGTCCTGCCCGACGCCCACCGTCTCGATGATGACGACATCGAACCCGGCGGCATCGAAGATCTCGACCGAGGGCATCGTCGCGCGCGACAGCCCACCGAGCGCGCCGCGCGTCGCCATCGAGCGGATGAACACGCCCGGATCGGCGTTCAGATCGCTCATGCGCACCCGGTCGCCGAGGATCGAGCCGCCGGAAAACGGGCTGGTCGGGTCGACCGCGCTGACGGCGACTGTGCGCCCGCCCTCGCGGATTCGGCGGCAGAGCTGGGCGATCAGCGTGGACTTGCCGCTGCCCGGCACGCCGGTGATGCCGACGATATGCGCTTTGCCAGTGTGGCGGTGGATTTCCGCAAGAGCTTCGGCCGCCTCGTCTGAGCCGGACTCCGCCCGCGAGATCAGCCGGGCGATGGCGGATGGCTTGCCCGCCAACACCTGCGCGACGAGGTCGGTGGATGGGGCCGCTGTCATCCGCCCTCCCCAAGTTTCTCGGCAAAGGCGCGGAACATCTCGCGGTCGTCGATCACGCGGCGCGCCTTGAAGTCGGTGCGCGGGATGGTCTGCTCCTCAACGACCTCGACATTGGCGCGAATGCCCAGCACGCGCTGTAGTTCATTGGCGACGCGCTCGCGAAAGGCGGCGACGGCCTCCGGGCCGGCTGCGCTGACCGGCTGCGCCGCCTCGACCCGCACGACCAGTTCGTCCATCGCAGTCTCGCGCGTGATGATGATGCGGTGCTCGCCGCCATAGTCCGGCAGCGCGTTGAGCGCAGCGTCGATCTCGCTGGGGTAGACGTTCTCGCCGCGCACGGTGAAGGAGTCGTCGATCCGCCCGAAGATGCCGTAGGGCAGATGCGGATAGGTGCGCCCGCAGGGCGTTGGCCCGTCCTGCCACAGCGTGAGGTCGCCGGAAACCAGCCGGATCATCGGCTGCGAGGTCCGCTCCAGATTGGTGTAGACGGGCGTGCCGCGCTGGCCATAGGGGACGCGGCGCATGGTGTTCGGGTCGCAGACCTCGGTGTAGACCACGTCCTGCCAGGCCAGCATCCCGTCGGTTTCCGCCGTCCCGGCGACGTTCATCCATGGCGTGACCTCGGCCATCGAGCCGGAGTCGATCACCCGCGCGCCGTAGGTCTCCGCGATGCGGTCGCGCACGCCGGGGACCGATGCGCCCGGCTCGCCCGAAAAGAACAGCAGCTTCAGCGCGAATTCGCGCGGATCGATGCCCTTGTCGCGCGCGACCTCGGCGAGATGGATCGCGTAGGACGGCGTACCGTAAAACGCCGCGGGCTTGACCCGGCGCATCCAGTCGACCGCCCGCGCCGACATGCCTGTCGCGCCTGCTCCAAACGGGAAGGAGCGCGCGCCAAGCCGCTCCGCGCCGATCAGCGTGCCCCACGATCCCATGTAGAGGCTGAACAGCGAGCCGATGAACACCGTGTCGCCGGGGCGAAGGCCCATCGACCACATGATGCGCGCATGCGCATTGGCAATCGCGCGCCAGTCGTCGCGCCCGATGGCAAACGCGGTCGGGTTGCCGGTCGTGCCGGAGGTGCCGTGGATGTGGTGGATGTCGCTTTCGGGCACGCAGAGATAATCGCCGAAGACCGGCGCGCGCTCCTGCGCCGCGCGTAGGTCGGCCTTGGTGATGACCGGCACGCGCTCCTCGAAATCCTCCAGAGAGGTCAGATGGTCAGGGTGGAAGCCGTGCGCGTCCCAGTGGCGGCGATAGAACGGCGCGTTGTCATAGGCGTAGCGCACCACCTGCTTGAGCCGCTCCAGAATATGATGCTCGCGCTCGGCTGGCGGCATGGTTTCACGCTGCGGAAACCAGTAGCGCGCGCCGGCCTCGGGGAAATAGCTGTCGTCGTAGCGCGGGGGATAAGACCAGTATTCCATAACGCGCCCCCTTACCGTGGGCCGCGTTCGGCGACAAGTTCGCGGACGCGTGCGATGATCGCGTCCGGCGGCGTGTCCTGCAGCAGGATCTCCTGTACGCCCATCTCCTTGAGCTGGACGACGTCCTCGTCGGGGATGACGCCGCCGCCCATCAGGATGATGCCCTTGGAGTCTTGCTCTTCGAGCACGCGGATGATTTTTGGGAAGATCGTCATGTGCGCGCCAGAGAGCAGGCTGACGCCAAGCACGTCCACGTCCTCCTGCACGGCGGCCATCGCCACTTCCTCGGCGGTGCGGTGCAGGCCGGTGTAGATCACGTCCATGCCGGCATCGCGCAGCGCGCGCGCCACGACCTTCACGCCGCGGTCATGCCCATCCAGGCCGACCTTGGCGAGCATCACCCGGATCGGCGCTTGCTCGTTCATTGCGTTTCCTCCGTGATTGCTTGGCGCGCTGTTCTTCTTCTGGCGCGTCCGTCTCCAGCTTTGCCTGTATTTCCGCCGAGGCCGCTTGCACATGCGACCGTGACAAGGCGCCCGCCCGGTCCGCGTTCCCATCCGCGATCGCTTGAAGAATGGCGGCGTGCTCCTGCCAAAGGCGCGTGCGGTAGCTGGCGGCCTCCACCACCGCCATCATCACCCGGCGCAGATGGTGCAGATGCGGCTCCAGCGCCTGCCGGATCAGCGGGTTGCCGGAGAGGCCGTAGACGAATTCGTGGAAGGCCATGTCGCATTTCACGAGGTCGCGAACCTCGCCCCGCGCGGCCAGCGTTTCGCCACGTTCGAGAATATTCCAGCCTTCCGCCAGAGCGTCCCGCCCGGCGCGCTGGGCGGCCAGCCTGGCGGCGGTTTCGTCAAGCGCGCCGCGCAACTCGTAGATCGCGCTCACCATTTCAGAACTCACCGGCGTGACGATCAGCCCGCGCCGCCCGGCTTCGCGGAAAAAGCCTTGCGACTTCAGGAGGACCAGCGCCTGAACCACCGGCTGGCGCGACACGCCCAGCCGCTCGGCGATCTCGTCCTGCGTGACGCGCGCGCCGGGCGCAAGCTCGCCGTCGCAGACCGCATCGCGGATCGCGGCATAGACCGAATCGAGAATGCTTGCGTGTCGGGGCAGGGTGTCCATCAGCGCGCCTTCGTATTTCGTATACGGTATTCGTAATGTCCCGCCGCCGTCAAGCTTCTGCCGCAGGGGCGCGAGGCGCGGCAGCCTCTGCGCGTCTTCACAAATACTTCATCCAGACCCCTCGCCAACTCTCGTAAACTTTATTCGACAGTGAACAAGAGAAACGTCATGTCTTCCCGAGAAAGACACGCAAATTCTTTTTAAGGCCAAGACAAGGAGAGACCTAATGGCTGAGCAAACCTATGTCCAATCCCCCGCGGCTGTCCGCGTTTCGCCCGACTGGCTGCTTCGCATCGCGCTTGCCTCGGTGTTCATTTTTCACGGCGTCGCGAAGGTTGGCGACCTGGTGGCGGGCGGCGCCATCCCGATGGGCCATTCCTTCGAGGTCTGGGCGCTGGTCGCGTTCGCCGAGGTGGCTGGCGGGCTTGGCATCATTCTCGGCGGGCTGCTGGCCGGTTCCGTGGGTGATGCGATCACCCGGCTGAGCGGTCTGGCGATCGTCCCCGTCATGCTCGGCGCGATCGCGATGGTGCACTGGCCGCGCTGGAGCTTCGTCCCGAGCGAAAGCCACCCGATGGGCGGCATGGAGTTCCAGGTCGTGCTGATGCTGATCGGATTGTTCTTTGTCCTGCGCGGCAATCGCGAATGAGCGTCATGCGTCCATCTCAATAATCGCTGCAAGCGGGCGCGCTCTCGTCGAGCGCGCCCTTCGACGTCATGCGTTGGCTCCGGCGACCGAAGTCGGTCAAGAGATGCGCGCCTGCGATGGCGTGTCGGTTGGGAGATCGTCAACGAATACCTACTCTCCGGGAGAGCGAACGACCGCCACCAGCCGGAGACAGCCAGATGCAGGACAGCCCGCCCCAAGAGCCTTCCGCGCGCCCCGACGGCCAGATGGACGCCCTGTTGCCAAAGCAGATGGCCAAGCTTGCTGAACAGACGGGCACGGAAAAAGCGAAACAGGACGCGCTGAGCCTGCTCGTGTTGAGCCTGATGGCGGGCGCATTCATCGCCTTCGGCGCGACCTTCGCCGCCGCGGTGATGGCCGGGGGCGCGGGCGAAGCGCCGGCAGGACTGACCAAATTGGCGGGCGGGCTCGCCTTTTCGCTGGCCTATGTGCTGGCGATCGTCGGCGGGGCCGAGCTGTTCACCACGAACAACCTCATGGTCATGGCGTGGGCGCATAAGCGCCTCACCACGCTCAACCTGCTACGGGCGTGGAACATCATCTTCGTCGGCAACTTTCTGGGCGCGACGCTGACCGGCCTGTTGCTGATTCTGGCCGGCCAGCATGCCGAACTCAGCGGCGGCGTGGGCGCGGAGCTTCTCGCCTCGGCACGGCGGATCAACGACCTCGGGGTGATGGATGCCCTGCTGCTCGGCATTCTGGGCAACACGCTGCTGTGCCTCGGCGTCTGGCTGACCTACAGCGCCCGGTCGACCACGGACCGCATCCTTGCGCTGACCCCGCCCGTGGCAGCGTTCTATGTGCTCGGCCTGGAGCACGCGATCGCCGTAATGTTCTATTTGCCGACCGCCGCCGTGATCGGCGCGATTGGCGATCCCAGCTTCTGGGCCGCGATCGAGCAACCAGCGGTGGATGTCAACGTGAGCGGCTTCCTGCGCGTGCTGGCGTCTGTCACGCTCGGCAATATCCTCGGAGGCGGCGTGCTGGTCGCGCTTGTGTATTGGTTCGTTTATTTGCGGCCGAAGCGCGCCTGATGCCCCCGCAGCGCGTCGCGTTCGTCAAATGCCGGCGGAGCGGCTGGAAAAGGTGAAGTTGCGCACCAGTAGCGGCGGCGCGGCCACCGGCGCGCCGTGCAGGTCGCCGCCGTGGATGCGCTCGCTCGGCCCGATCGCTTCGATGTTCGACAGCATTGCGATCAGGCTCTCGTTGAAGCGGAAATTGCGCACCGGCCCCACGATCTCGCCGTTCTCGATGAGGAAATTGCCGTCGCGCGTCAGCCCGGTCAGCAGCAGGGTCTGCGGGTCGAGCATGTTCGTGTACCAGACGCGGGTCACGAGGATGCCCCGCCGGGTGGCGCGGATCATGTCCTCCAGCGCGCTTGCGCCGCCCGCCATAGACAGGGCGGCGGGCGCGGGGCGGGCTGCACGGCCGGTCTTCTGCGCCCAGTAGCGCGAACAGGCGAGCGTCTTCACCGCGCCGTCCTCGACCCAGACCGTGCGCTCATGCGGCATGCCCTCGCGGTCAAAGCTCGGGCTGGGCGCGCTTGCGTCCGCCGGGTCCGAGATAAGGGTCACGCGCGAGTCCAGGAGTTGCTGGCCCAGCTTTGTCTGGCCAGCCGCGCCGCTCAGCCAGCTTCGCCCCTCATCGGCCGTGCGCGCATCCAGCGCCCACATCAGATAGCGCAGCATCTCGCCAGCCGCCGACGGCTCCAGCAGCACCGTGTATTGCCCCGGCTCCAGGTCAAGCGGGGTGGCATCATGCGCGGCCTTGGCGACCGCTGTGCTGGCGATTTGCGCCGGATCGAGCGCGCCGAAGCGATGCTGCGAGCCGCCGGCCCAGCCGGACCAGCTTCCATCCTCGCGCCGCGCGGTCACGGTGAAATCCGCGATGCTGTCGCGCTCATAGGCGAACAGCCCGGCGCTGTTGGCGATCGCGCGGAACCGCCCGCCCGCCTCGGCATAGCCAGCCGCATCCACGCCGTGAGCCTCGGCGGTGGCGATGGCCGTCTGGGCGGCCTCCGCGAGCTGCGCGGTGTCCGACTCGGCTGTTTCCGCATTGTAGGCAATGTTGGCTGGGTAGCTCTGCGAGCCGGGTGGCGGCATCTGCTCCGGGTCAGGCGGCGTTTGGCGGGCGATCTCCTCGGAGCGGCGCTGTGCTGCTTCGAGCGCCTCCTCATCGAGACCATTCACGGTTGCGGACCCCGACCGCTGCCCGAACTGCGAGCTAATAGTCACGCTTACGCCGCTGCGCGCGCCGTTCGAGGTCGCGCTGTTCCGGGCGAAGCGCAGGTTGACCAGGCCGCTTCCGCTGACAAGCACGATACAGTGATCCGCCTGTGACGCCGCCAGCCGGCGCGCCGTGATCCGTTCGACATCCTCACGCGACAGCAGCATCAGGCTTTCCGCTCGGTGTTCAGGATCGTCACGCCGCGAAAGCGCGCGGGCACAGCGCCGTGCGAGACGGGCGCGGCCTGCATTGGCTGGCCCTTGCCGCAAGTGAAGGTGCCGCCGAGGAAATAGGTCGAGCGGTCGCCCAGTCCGTCGAGCGCGTTCCAGAACGGCACTGTGCGCCCCTGATAGGCAACGTCGCGCAGCATCGGCCCCAGCTTGCCGTTCCTGATCTCATAGAAGAGCTGGCCGGAGAACTGAAAGTTGTCGCGCTGCTGGTCGATGCTCCAGCTTCCCGCGCCGTTGATGTAGATGCCGCGCTCCACCCCGCCGATCAGGTCAGCGAGCGAGCAGGCCTCCGGGTTCGGCTGCAGCGAAATATTCGGCATCCGCTGGATCGGGAAGTGGGCGGGGCTTGAGCAGTAAGCGCAGCCGTTGGAATGATCGCGGCCGATCAGTTGTGCCTGGCCCATCGCCATCTGGTAGTTCCTGAAGACGCCACTGTCGATGATCGGGAATTCGCGCCCCTCGGTCTGTACGCCATCATCGTCGAAGGCCACCGTCGCCAGCCCTTCCGCCTGCGAGCGTTCGCCGATGACCGTCATCATCGGCGCGCCGAATTGAAGCGTGTCAAGCTTGTCGGGCGTGACGAACGAGGTCCCGGCGAAATCCGCCTCCCAACCCAGCGCGCGATCCAGCTCGGTGCTGTGGCCGATGGTTTCATGGATGGTCAGGAACAGGTTGGTGGGATCGATGACGACGTCATACGCGCCCGGCTCGACAGGTTTGGCGTGCAGCTTCTCGCGCGCTTCGGCCCCGGCGCGGCTGGCCTCGCCAACGAGATCGCATCGCTCGACATAGTCCCATCCGGCGGCGCGCGCGGCCGCCAGGCTGTCGCGGGTCGCGAACCGGCCGGTGTCCCTGTCGACCGCTGTGGCCCGGAAGAACGGATAGCTGCGCAAGCGGCTCTGGTGGATTTCGCTGCCCCGCGTGCTGGCGAAGAATTTCTGCTCGCGGACGAACTGAAACATGGCCGCGCAATAATCCGCGCCGGCTTTCAGGGCCGCGTCGTTGATCGCGAGGAGATGCGCCGCCTTCGCATCGGCGGGGACGGTGAACGGGTCGACCCCCACCGGCATGGCCCATTCCGCTGTATGGGCGGCCAGGTCCTCGATCACGATCGGCGTTTTCTGGATGCGGGCGGCGGCGCGCGCGTTTTCGACGGCGGCGTCCACGAGCCGGTCAACCTCGCCGACCGTGTTGCTACCGGCAAAGCCCCAGCTGCCATCGACGAGGACGCGCAGACCGACTCCTGTCTCCACCGCCGAATTCACGGCCTTGAGTTTATCCTCGCGGGCATACAGGAATTCGCTCTGGTTGGCGCCAATGCGAACATCCGCATAGGCGACTCCTGCGAGGCGGGCTTTGCGGAGCGCGGCGTCCGCGAGGTTGGCGCAGGTCGCGCGATCGAGAAGGGCGTCTGTCATGAACCCTCGTTTGTGCGGGTGGGAACCTTCGGCCCCCATCCATCGGGGCGCGCGCCGGAATTCTATCCTGACAGGTGGGGCAAGACCAGATTTGCGCGGCCGGAAAGAGGGGCGGCTCCGTGTGCTGGCCCGGCATCCCGTCTCCCGACAGCAAAAAAGCCCCTGCAAAGCAAGGGCTTACAGAATGGTTGCGGGGGTAGGATTTGAACCTACGACCTTCAGGTTATGAGCCTGACGAGCTACCGGGCTGCTCCACCCCGCGCCAAATATGGTGCCCCGGCTGAGAGCGTTCAGCGGAAAGCGCTTTCGATGTCCGGGGAAGTCATCGCGATCAACGCGTTATCTCTCAATATATAACGCATGCGCTGTCGATGTGAACCCCTGATGTCATAGGGATTTCATTCTCTCCACACCGCTCACGCGCCCGGCGCGAAATCCAGCGCCACGTCGAGGCAGCGCGCCGAATGCGTCAGCGCGCCAGCCGAGATCAGATCGACGCCGGTGGCCGCAATTCCGCCAACCGTCTCCAGGCTGACGCCGCCCGAGGCCTCCAGCAGCGCCCGCCCGCCGGTGCGCCGCACGGCCTCGCGCAACGCATCCAGAGACATGTTGTCGAGCAGGATCGCATCGACCCGAAGCGCGAGCGCCTCATCGAGCTGGTCCAGCGTATCCACCTCCACCTCGATCCGCACCATGTGACCGGCTGCCGCCCGCGCCCGCGCGACCGCCGGGCCGATGCCGCCCGCGGCTGCGACGTGGTTGTCCTTGATGAGCACGCCGTCGAACAGGCCGAAGCGGTGATTGACGCCGCCGCCCGCGCGCACCGCGTATTTCTCCAGCGCGCGCAGCCCCGGCGTGGTCTTGCGCGTGCAGGTGATGCGCGCCTGCGTGCCGGCGACGGCCGCGACATATTGCGCTGTGAGCGTGGCGATGCCGCTCAGCCGGCCGAGAAAGTTCAGGGCGACGCGCTCGGCGCTCAACAGCGCGCGCGTCGTGCCGGCGATCTGCGCGAGTTCCGCGCCCGCCTCGACCCGCGCGCCATCCGCGACGTTCGCCGAGAAAGCGGTTTGCGCGTCGATCGCATGGAACGCCGCCCGCGCCACCGGCAGGCCGGCAATGACGCCCGCCTCGCGCGCCACAAGTCGCGCCTCGCTCGACTGATCCGCGGGGATGGTCGCCGCGCTGGTGATGTCGCCCGCCAGGCCGAGGTCTTCGCGCAGCGCCCGTGTGACTGCGTCCTCGATGACGTGCTGCGGGGGGGCGATAAGGTCGGTCATGCGCTCAGCCTTACGACTTCGCCGCCTTCGCGCGTTAACTCGGCGGCGATGGCTTCAGCCCGATTGAGCGTCAGCAAGCTGTGCCGCAGCCAGCTTTCGTCGGGCGCGGGGTGATCGCCACGGTAATGGCTGCCGCGGCTTTCGGTGCGCAGCAACGCCGAGACGGTGATCAACCGCGCCGCGGCGATAGCATTCGACAGCGCGCCCTCTGGGCCGCAATCCAGCGAATCCAGCTCGCGCAGTGCGGCGATCAGCCCGTCGCGCGAGCGCTCCATGCCCACATGCCGGCTCATGGTCTCGCGCAGCTGGGCGATCGCATCGGCGGGTGGCTCTTGCCGCGGGCTCGGGGGCCTGTCGTCGATCTCCGGCGGGGGGCTGCAGTGCCAGCCGGGCGCGAAGCGGGCGATGTCCCGGGCGATGCGCGCGCCCATCACGACGGCTTCCAGCAGCGAGTTGGAGGCCAGCCGGTTCGCGCCATGCACGCCGGTACAGGCGACCTCGCCGCAGGCCCAGAGCTGATCGACGCTGGTGCGGCCCATGCCGTCGGTCCAGACGCCGCCCATGTGGTAATGCGCAGCTGGCGCGACCGGGATCAGTTCGGTGGAGGGGTCGATGCCGGCCGCGTTGCAAGCGCCGTAGACAGCCGGGAAATCCTCGGCGATTCGCGCGCCTATTGCCGCGCGGCAGTCCAGATAAGCGCCGCGCCCGCTGACGACCTCGCGGTGAACGGCCCGGGCCACGATATCGCGCGGAGCGAGTTCGGCGTCCGGGTGCTCGGCCGCCATGAAGCGTTCCCCGCGCCCGTTGACGAGCATTGCGCCCGCGCCGCGCAGCGCCTCGGTGGCGAGCGGGGCCGGGTCGCGGTCCACGGCGATGCCGGTTGGATGAAACTGGACGAACTCGGCGTCGCCAATGATCGCGCCGGCACGCGCGGCGATCGCCAGCCCGTCGCCGCGCGACAGCACCGGGTTGGTTGTCATGGCGTACAGACCGCCTATGCCGCCGCTGGCGAACACCACCGCGCGCGCGGGGAGCACTGAGCCTTCGGAGCCGTCCGCCGAGCGGATGCGCACGCCTGTGATGGACCGGCCCTTTCTGATCAGGTCTTCGGCGATGTGCTCTTCGATCACGCGGATGGTGGGTGTGCGCCGCACCGCGGCGATCAGCGCCTGCATTACGGCCTGCCCGGCCTGGTCGCCCTTCACGTGCACGATGCGGTCGGCGCTGTGCGCGGCCTCGCGCGAGACGGCCAGCGCGCCCGCCGCATCGCGGTCCAGCGGCACCCCGAGCGCCAGCAAGTCCTCGATGCGCGCCGCGGCTTCCCGCGCCAGCGACTTGGCCATTGCGGCGTTCACCAGCCCGGCCCCGGCGCGAACCGTATCGGCGGCGTGGGCTTCCGGCGTGTCGCCCTCGGCCACCGCGGCGGCGATGCCGCCCTGCGCCCAGGCGCTTGATGCGCCGTCGCCCAGCCGCTGCGGCGAGATCACCGTAACCGGATGCGGCGCGAGCTTCAGCGCGGTGAACAGACCCGCCAGTCCCGCGCCGACAATGACCACGCTCGCATCCCCTGACCGCACCACAGCGCCCCGCGTCATACAGGCAGGTTGATCATGCGCTCGACCGCCTGGCGCGCCTTGAGGGCGACTGCCGGGTCGACATGCACCTCATCGCGCATGTGCTCCAGCGATTCGAGGATTTTTGGCAGGGTGATCCGCTTCATGTGCGGGCACAGATTGCAGGGGCGGACGAACTCGGTCTCCGGCGCATCGACGGCGACGTTGTCGCTCATCGAGCATTCGGTGACCATCAGCACCTTCTCCGGCTTATGGTTCTCCACCCATTTGATCATGCCGTTGGTGGAGCCGGTGAAATCGGCCTCGGCGAGTACGTCCGGCGGGCATTCGGGGTGGGCGATGATGCGCAGGCCCGGCTCGGCCTCGCGATAGGCTTGCA
>CAYYSM010000045.1:2853-11658 GCA_964474225.1 uncultured Hyphomicrobiaceae bacterium | reverse complement strand
GCGGTGACTCCGCCAATGACGAGCCGATGTTTGGTTTTTTTCCGATTTCCGTGGCTAGACATCTTTCTCCGGGAGGCCCGCAGCCTGGCCCAGATGAGCCATCCTTACATAGTGTCCATCTACGACGCCGGCGAAGAGAGCGGAGTCTATTATATTCTCATGGAGTTCGTGGAGGGCAAGGAGTTGAAAAGCATGATCGAAGGCAACCGACGCCTTCCCCTTTCAGCGGGCATCCAGGTCTTTTCCCAGTTGGCCCAGGCACTTCATTACGCCCACGGCCTGAACATCATCCACCGCGATATCAAGCCGGCCAACCTGATGTGGACCAATACCAAGATCATCAAGGTCATGGACTTCGGACTGGCCAAAGTCATGGACAAGGTCAGGGAAAGAAGGACCATGGTTGCGGGAACGCCCTATTACATGTCGCCGGAACAGACCGTGGGCAGGGGCGTGGACCACCGCACCGACATATACGCCATGGGCGTCAGCATGTACGAGCTATTGACCGGCCGGGTGCCTTTCCTGGAAGGGGACATCGGCTATCATCACTTGAACACGCCGCCCACGCCGCCCAGCAAGTTCAACAGCCAGATTCCCGAGGTCCTGGAAAACATGGTCTTGAAATGCATGGCCAAGGACGCGGGCCAGAGATATCAGTCCGCGGGCGAAGTATATGAAGAACTGCTGGCAAATTTTTCTCAGGTAAGGAGTACGTAATGATTTTCAAGTATCGGGAAACAGGGCCGCTGATGGTCAACTGTTACATTGTGGGAGACAAAGAAAGCAGGGAGGCGGTGGTTATCGACCCCGGCGGAGACGTGGAATCAATCCTCCATCTGCTCAAAGAAGACGAACTCAACTTAAAGTACATTCTAAATACCCACGTCCACTTCGACCATATCGGCGGAAACGCCGGGCTCAAGAAGGCCACCGGCGCTCCCCTCCTGATCCATCCCCAGGAAAAGGACATGTTGGAGGGGATGAGTTCACTGGCGCAACAGTGGGGAATCGATTTCGAGCCGTCGCCTCCGCCCGACGAATTCCTGGAAGACGGCGACGAAGTCGAGATCGGCGCGATCAAGCTCGAGGTGCTCCTCACCCCCGGCCATTCCCCCGGCGGCATTTCCTTCAAGATAAAGGACATGCCCATGGTGATCGTGGGGGACTGCCTGTTCCAGTTTTCCATCGGCCGCACCGATTTTCCGGGCGCCAGCCACGCCCAGCTCATCAAGTCCATCAAGGAGCGCCTCATTCCTCTGGGAGACGACTGCGAAGTCTATCCCGGACACGGCCCGCCGACCCTTATCGGCCGGGAGAAAAAACACAATCCTTTTCTCCAGGAAGGGTCTTCCGCCGGCGGCTCCAACATCATCATTCCGTGAGGCCTTTTGAATGCTTCGGGAAAAAGAAGTACTCCTCGGGGTGACCGGCGGGATCGCCGCCTATAAGCAGTGCCAATAACATAGGCGCGGTGCGGCAGAGCGTCAATTCGGCCCGGACGGGCGGCCCCAGCGTCACGAGACTGCCAATGCGGGCGTTTTTTGGCTTCCAGCCTCGCACAAAAGCGGTTTGCGCGGCCGCGGCGATGGGCTAGGGTGCGCGCCATTCTCAAGCAGAGACGGAGCGGAAAGAGGTGGAGATGACGGATCGAACGGGAGCTGACCGATGAGACCGTCCGGGCGTGAAGCCGATGCCTTGCGGCGCGTGAGTTTCGAGCGCGCGGTGTCGCGCCATGCCGAAGGCTCGTGCCTGGTGAAATTCGGGCACACGCATGTTCTGTGCACCGCCTCGATCGAGGAGCGGACGCCGCCCTGGCTCAAGGGGCAGGGCAAGGGCTGGGTGACAGCGGAATACGGGATGCTGCCCCGCGCCACCAACGAGCGCACGCGCCGCGAGGCGGCCAACGGCAAGCAGTCCGGCCGGACGCAGGAAATCCAGCGGCTCATCGGCCGGTCGCTGCGCGCCGTGATCGACCTGACCGCGCTTGGTGAGCGGCAAATCCTCGTTGATTGCGACGTGCTTCAGGCCGATGGCGGCACGCGCACCGCGGCGATCACCGGCGCGTGGGTGGCGCTGAAGGATGCCGTAAATTGGATGCAGGCGCGCGACATGGTGAACAACAATCCGCTGACCGACCAGGTCGCTGCGGTGTCCTGCGGGCTTTATGGCGGCGAAGCGGTTCTCGATCTGGACTACGAAGAGGACTCAGAGGCCGACGCCGACGCCAATTTCGTGATGACCGGCGCGGGCGGGATTGTCGAAATCCAGTGCACGGCCGAGACCAGCGCCTTCAGCGAGGACGACTTCGCCAAGCTGATGGGGCTGGCGAAGAAGGGCATCAACGAACTGATAGAGCTACAGAAGATGGCGGTTGCCTGATGAGCGAAGCGAGCGCGGGCCGCAAGCTGGTGATCGCCAGCCACAATCCGGGTAAGGTGCGCGAAATCCGGGAACTGCTCAGCCCGCTCGGTTTTGACGTCATCTCCGCCGGCGAGGCGGGTGCGCCGGAGCCGGAGGAGACCGGCCAGACCTTCGCGCAGAACGCGCTGATCAAGGCCGAGGCCTGCCTGACTTCGACCGGCCTGCCGGCGCTCGCCGACGATTCGGGGCTGGAGGTCGACGCGCTGGGCGGCGCGCCGGGCATATACGCCGCACGCTGGGCTGGCCCGGACAAGGACTTCGGCATGGCGATGGAGCGCGTCGAGCGCGAGTTGCAGGAGGCTGGCGCGACGACGCCGGAAACGC
This sequence comes from uncultured Hyphomicrobiaceae bacterium, assembly GCA_964474225.1. Classification (GTDB taxonomy): domain Bacteria; phylum Pseudomonadota; class Alphaproteobacteria; order Rhizobiales; family Rhodomicrobiaceae; genus Dichotomicrobium. Next base: position 8,910 of record CAYYSM010000045.1, on the reverse strand, counting down.
GCCGCGCGAATTTCGCCTGCGCCCTGGCTCTGGCGGGCGCCGACGACTGCTATCATATCTTCATTGGCCGGGTATTCGGGCATCTGGTCTGGCCGCCGCGTGGCGATCGCGGCTTTGGCTACGATCCGGTCTTCGTGCCCGAGGGTTATGACATGACCTTCGGCGAGATGGCGCCGGAGGAGAAACACCGGATTTCGCATCGCGCGGCGGCGTTCGCCAAGCTGGTGGCGCATCTGCGCCGCGCGGAAACGACGCTATGAGCATGGACCAGCCCTGCGACGCAGGCTTCGGCATTTACGTTCATTGGCCATACTGCGCGGCCAAATGTCCCTATTGCGATTTCAACTCGCATGTGCCGCGCGGCGCGGTTGATGAGCGGCGCTATGCCGAGGCGATCATCCGCGAGCTTGAGCACTTCGCGGTGCTGATGCCGGGCCGGCGCGTCGATACGATCTTCTTCGGCGGCGGCACCCCGTCGCTCATGCAGCCCGACACGGTCGGCTCTGTGATCGACTCCATCGGCGGGCTCTGGCCGCTCGCGGCGGATGCCGAGATCACGCTGGAGGCCAATCCGTCAAGCGTCGAGGCCGCGCGCTTCGCCGGGTATCGCGCGGCCGGCGTCAATCGCGTTTCGCTGGGCGTGCAGTCGCTATGGGACGAGTCGCTGCGTTTCCTCGGGCGGCTGCATTCAGCGGATCAGGCGCGCGACGCGGTCGCGGTGGCGCAGACGCATTTCGAGCGGGTGTCGATCGACTTGATCTATGCGCGGCCGGGCCAGACGATCGCGGCCTGGCGCGAAGAGCTGCGCGAGGCGCTTGACTTGGGCGTGCGGCATCTCTCGGCCTATCAGCTCACGATTGAGCCGGGCACCGCGTTTTATCGGCTGCACGAAGCTGGCAAGCTCGATACGCCGCCGGACGACACGGCGACCGCGCTATTCGACGCGACGCGGGACATTTGCGCCGAAGCCGGGCTTGCGGCCTACGAGGTTTCCAATCACGCCGCGTCGGGCGAGGAAAGCCGGCACAACCTGATCTACTGGCGCTACGGCGATTACGTCGGCGTCGGGCCTGGCGCGCATGGCCGGATCGGGTTGGCTGACGGTACGCGCGTGGCGACGGAGACGGCCCGCGACCCGGCGGCCTGGCTCGCGCGTGTCGAAGGCGAAGGGCACGGCATCGAGACGCGGACGAGGCTCGCACCGCTGGAGCAGGCTGAGGAAATGCTGCTGATGGGGCTGCGGCTGGCCGAGGGCGTGTCGCTGGCGCGCCTGCGCGCGCTCACCGGCCACGATGTCGGGCCCGCCGCGCTCGAAGACATGCGCGCGCTCGGCCTGATCGCTCTCGCGGATGAACGCGTGCGCGTCACGGAGGAGGGCCGCCTGCTGCTCAACCAGATCGCGCTCAAGCTCGCCGACGCCCTTTATGCGCTGGAAGCTGCGGCCATAGCACCTGCCTAGAACTGCGCGCCCGCGAATGTGCGGGGCGCCGGATCGACCACGTTCGCCCCAAACCGCTGCACTTCCAGGATCGCCAGCCCGCGCTGGGACAGCCCGTTGTCCCGCAAACGGAATAGCCCGTCCACGCCGGAGAAGCCGCTGTCCCGCGTCAGCCGGTCGGCGGTGTATCGGTTGCCCCTGGAGCCGTCCGAGAGCGTCGCCGCAAGGCTCACCGCGTCATAAGCCAGGCTCGCCAGGCGCGGCGGCGGATCGCCATAGGTCTCGACATAGCGCTTGGTGAAGTCCTGCCAGCCGCTCGGATCAGCCGCCGGGAACCATGCTCCGCGCAGCGGCTTCTCCCGGCCGATGCCAGTGTAATCCCAGCCATTGGAGCCGATGATCTGGATCGCTGCGGTATCGACCTCGAAATACGGCAAGAGCGGCGCGAGCGCTGGCAACGTGTCCGAACTGCCGGGCATGAACAGCGCGTCGAACCGGGGCGGCTGTTCATCGCCTTTCTTGGCCAGCGCGGCGACCTGCTCCACCGGCTTGAGCATGCTGTTGGCATCCGGCTTGTAGGTCTGCAGCGCCACGATTTGCCCGCCGGTATCGCGAACGGCGGTCTGGAACGCCTCCTGCATGATCTGTCCAAACGCATTCTCGGGGATCAGCGCGGCGAAGCGCCGGTGGCCCTGCGTCATGGCGTAGGACACGATCCGGCGCACTTCGCTTCCCGCCAGGAAGCTCAGCAGGTAGACGCCGTTGCCGGCAACCTTGCGGTTGCTCGAAAACGCGATGACAGGCACGCCCGCCTTGCGTGCAACCGGCGCTGCGCCCTGCACCGCCTCGGCGAAGAGCGGGCCGATGATCAGTTCCGCGCCTTCCTGCACCGCCTGCTCGGCGGCGGCCTTCGCGCCCTCCGGCGTGCCGCGCGTGTCCTTCGCCATCAGCTGGAGTTCAGGGTTGTTGAAGTCGAAGAGAGCCAGCTCGCCGGCGCGCTTCATCGCCTCGGCAACGTTCTTGGTGTTGCCCTCGGCCGAGAGCGGCAGCAGCACCGCGACCTTGATCGACGGGCGCTTGCGGGCAGCGGCGCGCTGCGTGTCGACCGATCCGGCGACCTGACTTTCAGGCGAACCAGGCCCGCCGACCGTGCACCCGCTGAGAACCAGCGCCGCGATGAGCGGCCCTAAGAGCACCCACAGCCCCCTGCGCGGTTTGGCAAAAGCAATGCTGGCGGGACGCGGCGCAAGGCCGGCGCTTGAACGGGCGGTGGCTGGCATCAAGTCCCTTGCGGATGCGGTGTTATGGCGTACTGGCCCCCAGAGAGCGGCGCTTGCCGCATGGCGCGGATGCGCGAATCTGCATGAACGAGAGCAGAGAGCTATGGCTCCTTTGTGGCGGCAGCGGCGCGGGATGGCCGGCCCGCCGTTCCGTCTTTCGACCCAGGTGTGTTACCGATGCCTGATGACGAACCATGATCAAGACATGGATCGCGACCAGCGGGCCGCCGCGCGCGCGAAAGCTGCTGTCGCATTTTGAAATCGGTCGCGAACTGCGCGTCTATGAAGAGCACAGGGCCGGACGTATCCGCCAGCAGATGCTTGAATCGTTGCACGCCGGCCAAACGGTCGCGCTGATCTCTACCCCGGCAGTGATGAGGTTGTTACGCGCACACTTGAGTTACGCAGGCAGACGATTACGGCTTAAAACGCTGGGAGCATGGTAGCACACGTGTTAAGACATACGGTGCCGGGACCGAGGGGGCTAAGAACGGAAAAAAAAAGGGATGGCACCCATGTTTCAGTCAACGAAAGCGCTCGTGGTTGGGACGGCGTTGGCCGTAGGCTTGATTGCAGCATCCTCGTCGACAGCGTTTGCGGCAAGTTGCATCTTCGTAGCGAAAATCAACGACGGCAGCCTGTATGGCCGCACCTATGCGCGAGGAGAGGCCACTGGCCTGAGGAAATCGGGTGCCTGCCGGCGTGCCGCGCGTCGTTGCCGCCGGGATATGCGGCGCAAGATCCGTAGACACGGCCGACCCCGCGGTCTAATTGGCTGCGCCCGGGCCGGACAAAGGCTAAATCCTCAACCAGCGCAGGGCCCGCGGCGTACAAATCCGTCCAAGCCGCCACGCCCCGACAGTAAGCCGCCGTCAGATTGACCGATGCGGGTGCGGCGCAGACACCAAGTCGCATTTAACGCATGAGCGATGACCCACATGCGAAAGACGTGCGCGTTGGCGCCCCGGCGCGCGCGGCGAACCAGGTTGACGCGCTATTGGACCAGGGATTGCCGCCGGGGCTGCACATTGTCGCCACGCCCATCGGCAATCTTGGCGATATCAGCCTTCGGGCGCTGGCGGCGATGGCGAGTGCAGACCGGCTGCTGTGCGAGGACACCCGACGCGCGCGCAAGCTGCTGTCGCATTACGGGATCAGGCGGGAACTGCGGGTCTATGAGGAACACAGCGCCGAGCGTGTCCGTCCGCAGGTGCTCGACTGGTTGCGCGCGGCCGAGTCCGTCGCGCTGATATCCGATGCCGGTACGCCGCTGATCTCCGATCCGGGCTTCAAGCTCGTGCGCGCGGCGGTTGAGGCCGGCCTGCCGGTGTTCACGGTACCGGGGCCGGTGGCGGCCGTGGCGGCGCTGACGGTCAGCGGGCTGCCAACAGACAGCTTTTTCTTTGCGGGATTTCTGCCGTCGAAGGCAGCCGCGCGTCGTCAGCGGCTGACCGAGCTTGCCGGGGTCGGCGCAACCCTTGTCTTTTATGAGAGCCCGGCCCGGCTGATGGCCGTCCTGCGCGACGTCGCCGACACGCTGGGCGACCGGGCTGTGGTCATCGCGCGCGAGCTAACCAAGCGGTTCGAGACCCATTATCGCGGCACGGCAGAGACGCTGCTCGCGGAGCTGGAGGGGCAAACGCTGAAAGGGGAGATTGTTGTGCTCGTGGAGCCGCCGACGGCGCAAGGCGAGGTGAGTGATGAGCTGATTATGCAACAGGTTGAGCGGGCGATGCGGTCGATGAGCCCGCGAGATGCTGTTCGATGGGTTGCGGATGTGTTAAATGTTCAACGTAAGCGTGTTTATGATTTGATGGTGGGGCAGCGCAAGGACCAAAATCACTGAGCGCCGGGGCAGGCCGAAGCGTTGAGGCGGCCTGCAAGTGGTACCCAAGCTGGTAAGTGCTGACCCGGATGCCGGTCCTTGCCGTTAACCGCATCCGGCCGTTCGCGAAAGCGGCTGGTCTGCGGAGAAAAGCAACAGTTGCGCAAACTGCATTTGAGCCAGGTCATGCTTGAGATCGAACGGGAAGGGACAGCCGAGGACGGGAATGGCCGCGATCATGGCGGGGTGCCAGAGGGAAAGCGGCGGAAAACCGGTTCCTCGTATACCAAGGGCGTCGACGCCGAGGCGCTCGCCGCGCAGATCCTCCAGCGCAAGGGGTTTCGTGTGCTGGATCGGCGTTACCGGACAGCGGCGGGCGAGCTTGATCTCGTGATGGCAGATCGCGGAAGCCTTGCCTTCGTGGAGGTCAAACGCCGGTCTTCACGCGGCGCGGCAGGCGAGTCGATCACTGCGCGGCAGCAAATGCGCATGACAGGCGCCGCGGAAATCTGGCTGCAGGAACACCCTGAATATGCCGACCGGGACATCACTTTCGACGCGGTGCTGATCTGTCCGCGAGCGGCGCCCCAGCATATTCCTGACGCCTTCAGACCCGAGGCCTAGCGCCGTCTGCCCAAGCGCCGGCGAAGGCATCGCGCTTCAGTGCGGGAAAACGAACGGCGAGCGTTAGCGCACGCACGATGAACAGGATCATCAGCGCGCCCCACAGCCCGTGATTGCCGAAAGACGGGGTGAGCGCCGCCCATGCGAGCAGATAGACCGCAAGGCTCACCAGCATCATGTTGCGCATGTCACGGGTGCGAGTGGCGCCGATGAAGATGCCGTCAAGCTGAAAGCAGGCGACGCCGATGATCGGGGCGACCGCAGCCCAGATGAGGTATTCGCGCGCTAGCGCCCGGACCGCTTCGTTCACCGTCATGAGGTCGATCACGCTGCCGCCGCCCAGCCAGAACACCGCGCCCACCATCACGCTCAGCGCGGCTGCCCAGAACGAGGAGAGCCGCACTGCTTCGGCGAAGCGCACCGGGTTGCGTGCGCCGACGGCCTTGCCGGTCAGCGCCTCGGTGGCGTAGGCGACGCCGTCGAGGAAATAAGCCGAGACAGACAGGAAGTGCATCAGGATGGCGTTGGCCGCGAGGATCAGGTCACCGGTCCGCGCGCCCTGCGCCGTGAAGAAGGAAAAGGCGAACAGCAGGCTCAACGTGCGGATCATGATATCGCCATTGACGGCGATCATGCGCCGGAGCTTGGCGGCATTGAAAACCCGCCAAAGCCGGATCCGCAGGCCCCCGGCCGCGCGCAACGCCACGGCAAGGCCCACGAGCGCCGCGCCCGCCTCCGCGATCAGCGTGCCCGCCGCGACACCGGCGACGCCCCAGCCGAAGCCGAGCACGAACAGCGTGTCCAGCGCGATATTCGTGAGATTGAGCAGCAACTGCAGCCGGAACGCCATGCCCGCGCGGCCCAGCCCGATGAACCAGCCGACCAGCGCG
>CAYYSM010000045.1:0-2843 GCA_964474225.1 uncultured Hyphomicrobiaceae bacterium | reverse complement strand
GCGAAATAAGTGCGCGCGGCCTCGTCGACATCGGGCGATGCGCCCATCAGCGCGAAGGCGGCTTCGGCGATCGGCCATTGCAGCAGGATGATCGCCACGCCGGCCGCGCCCGCCACCAGCAGCGCGCGATAGAGCGTGGCCAGAACTTCGCGGTTGCGTTCAGCGCCGCTGGCCTGCGCGGTCAAGCCGGTCGTGCCCATGCGCAGGAAGCCGAAGGCCCAATAGAAAAAGGTGAAGATGGTCGCGCCGACGGCCACCGCGCCGATCAGATGCGCCGCGCCGAGCTGGCCGATCACGGCGGTGTCCACCGCGCCGATCAGCGGGGTTGTCACGTTGGAGAAGATCATCGGCAGCGCGATCGCCAGCACATCGCGATGGCGCAGGCGCGCCGCGGATTGATCGGTGCTGGCCGTGGTTACGCTGGCCTCCCTTCAGAGGGGTCGGGGTGTCAGGATGCGGACCTGTGGTTTAGCACGCCCCGGCACATCCTGCGCCCGGCGTGCTGCATAGCCGTTAAGCGCGCTGAGCAGATCGGGCAAACGCTTCATCTGCCTCTGCGCGCTCGAAAGGCGTCGATGGCTATCGGTGAGGCTTTGAATGGTGCCGCATGGCGGACTCGAACCACCGACCCACGCATTACGAATGCGTTGCTCTACCAACTGAGCTAATGCGGCCACCCTTCTTCCAGATACTCGCATTGAGGCCGTCATGCAAGCATGCGCGGGGATTTCGCGGCAGGCCATCCACCTCCGGCGCCGGCAGTGCCGGGCCGTGTCCGCGCGGGGAGGGAATTACCTGTCGCGCCGCGGTCCATTAAGCTTTAGATAACCACGCCGCACCGAGGAAATTTTCTGAAAGGAGTTCATTGATGCGCTGGTTTCACCTGCCGGTCATGCTGCTGGCCGCCATTGCGGCTCTGCAGCCGGGCCAGACCGCTGCCGCCGACGATCTGCCCGACCTCGTCATCCGTTCCGTCGAGCTTCAGGCCACTGGCAAATGCAACGCGTTCCAGCCGATCGTGACGGGGACGCTCGTTATCAAGAACATCTCGGATGTCCGCGCGCCGCTGGTAGTGGATGCGCCGTTGTTCGAGGTGTTCGACGTCGATGACCGGAGCTTTTTCGACAAGGACTTCCGCCCGCTGGAATCGCTCGCGCCGGGCGAGACGGCGACCGCGCGGGTGCGCGTCGGCGCGTTTCGTGTGAAGAATGGCTTGACCGGCCTGCGCCGCTTCGTCGCGATCGCCGACCCGGAAGACCGGATCGAAGAAAGCAACGAGCGGAACAATTCCTACTTCGTGCGCGTTCGCGTGGACTGCCCTTGAAGCGAGGCCACTGCTCGTCGTGCCGCGCCGGGGCCTCGCGCTCCGGCGCTTTCTTTTTGAGCCTTGTGAGACGGTCCAGCGGGGCTCACGTATGGAGCGGATACGGCGTGGATTTTCACGCCGTCCACCTGCCGCAAGGTCCGCTGCCCGATGCCCAACGACAGTTCGCTAGAGCCAACCCGCACGCCGCCGCCCGCGTCAGGGCCGCCACAGCCCGAGCGCGGGAAGTTCACCACGGGCTCGACGATGCGCCACATCCTGGTGATGAGCGGCTCTTCGGGTATCGGCCTGATGGCGGTGTTCCTCGTTGACTTCGCCGATCTCTACTTCCTCGGGCTGCTCGGCGAGATCGAGGTGGCCGCGGCGATCGGCTATGCCGGCTCGGTGCTGTTCTTCACCGTGGCGCTGGGCGTGGCGCTGTCGATCGCGGCGACGGCTCTCGTTTCGCCCGCGCTGGGAGCGGGCAAGAAGCCGCGCGCACGTCGCCGGGCCGTCAACGCGCTCATCTTCGCGGTCGCAGCGGGAGCGGTTCTGTCGCTCGCTTTATGGATCAGCGTGCCGGTGCTGCTCGGCTGGCTGGGGGCGGAGGGCCGGGCCTTCGAGTTGGCGGCGTCTTACCTGCGCATCGTGCTGGTCTCGACGCCGCTTCTGGTCGTGGGCATGAGCTGTGCGGCGCTCTTGCGCTCGGTGGGCGACGCCAAGCGGGCGATGTATGTCACGCTTTCGGGCGCGATCATCAACGGGCTGCTCGATCCGGTTTTCATCTTCGCGCTGGGACTGGGCGTGGACGGCGCGGCGATCGCTTCGGCGCTGGCGCGCATGACGATGGCGGTGGTCGGGCTTTACGGGGTCGTGGTGGTCCACGGGCTGCTGGCCTATCCGAAGTTCAGCCGGTTCTGGCCGGATGCCCTGACGATCGCGGGCGTGGCCGCGCCGGTGGCGCTGACCAATCTCGCCACGCCGATCGCCAACGCCTACGTCACCTCGTCGATGGCGCCGTTCGGCGTCAGCGCCGTGGCGGGCTGGGCCGTGCTGAGCCGGCTGATCCCGGTCTCCTTCGCGGGCATTTTTGCGGTTTCCGGCGCGATCGGGCCGGTACTTGGGCAAAACCTGGGAGCGGGCAAATATGCGCGGCTGCGTCAAGCTTTCGTGAACGGCGTCACGGTCGTCCTGCTTTACGCGCTCTTGGTCTGGGCGATCCTGGCGAGCGCGCACGAGTTCATCGCGCACGCGTTCAACGCGCGCGGCGACGCGGCGGAGGTCATCGCTTTCTTTTGCGTCTGGCTCAGTCCGGGCTTCGGCGTGCTGGGGCTGTTGTTCATGTCGAACGCCGCCTTCAACAATCTCGGCCGGCCGCAATACGCAACGATTTTCAACTGGGGCCGCGCGACGCTAGGCACGATGCTGCCGGTGTCGATCGCCAGCCAGTATTTCGGGCCTTATGGCGTTCTCGGCGGGCAGGTGCTCGGCGGCATGACCTTCGGGATCATAGCGGCGAAGGCGTGCTACTTCTACATCT
>CAYYSM010000044.1:0-12093 GCA_964474225.1 uncultured Hyphomicrobiaceae bacterium | reverse complement strand
AGACGCGCTTGCCGGTCAGGTAGTTCGAGTCGATGGAGCGCGAGTACCACGGCAGGCGGCACTCCAGCTCCTCCAGCGCTGCGGTCGGGTCGATCCCGGCCAACTCGGCCACTTCGTGGATGAAGTCGCGCGTGGCGCCGACGCCGATCGGCACGATCGTTGTGCGCGGCTGCTTGAAGTTGCGCTCCAGCCAGCGCGCCGTCGCATCGGCGATCTCGGGATACATGACGACGTTGAAGTCGGCTTCGCCGAGCCGGGCGATGTCCTCGGCCGTGGCATTCAGCGGCGCGCAGACATTCACGTCGACGCCGAGCTTGTCGAGCAGATAGGTGATCTCGCGCACGTCATCGCGGTGGCGGAAGCCGAGCGCCGTCGGCCCGAGCAGGTTGCAGCGCGGCCGGGCGCCTTCCTCGCGCTGCGCGGCTTCTTCCGCCGGGCGCACAAGCGCGCGCACGAGCTGGTAGAAGGTTTCCGACGCGCCCCAGTTCTCCTTTTTCTGATAGGACGGCAGCTCTAGCGGCACGATCGGGATGGGCAGGCCGGCCGCCTTCGCAAGACCGCCGGGATCGTCCTGGATCAGCTCGGCCGTGCAGGACGCGCCCACCAGCATGGCATTAGGCTTGAAGCGGTCATAGGAGGACAGGATCGCATCGCGGAAAATCTCCGCGGTGTCCTTGCCCAGATCGCGCGCCTGGAACGTTGTGTAGGTTACCGGCGGGCGGTGGTCGCGCCGCTCGATCATTGTGAAAAGCAGATCGGCGTAAGTGTCGCCCTGCGGCGCGTGGAGGACGTAATGCACATCCTTGAGCGCGGTGGCGATACGCATGGCGCCGACATGCGGCGGGCCTTCATATGTCCACACGGTCAGTTGCATCGTCGGTCTACACCTTCAGCTTTGCGCGGCGCACGAGCGGGCGGGCGAACAGTTCGGCGAGATCGCCGGCCTGGTCGTAGCCCTGCGTCGGCGTGAACAGCAGTTCGATGGACCACTTCGTCGTCATGCCCTCGGCTTCGAGCGGGTTCGCAAGGCCGAGGCCGCAGACTGTGAGATCGGGCTTGGCCGCATAGCAGCGGTCGAGCTGCTTCTCGACGTCCTGCCCCTCGCTGAGCTGCACCGCTTCGGGCAGCATGGCGATATCCTGGGCGAGGTGCTGCTGATGCAGGTAAGGCGTGCCGACCTCGATCAGCTCCATATCCATCTCGCGGGCGAGAAACCGCGCGAGCGGCACTTCGAGCTGCGAGTCGGGGAAGAAGAAGATGCGCTTGCCGCCGAGCTGATCGCGGTAGTGCTCCAGCGCGCGCTCGGCGCGGGCGCGGCCCGAGGCCGTGACCTCGTCAAAAGTCTGTTGATCGACGCCCCAATGATCGGCCGCGGCCTTGAGCCAGCCGGTCGTGCCTTCGACGCCAAGCGGAAAGGGCGCCGGGATGCGCTTGGCCCCGCGATTCTCCAGCGCGCGGGCGGTGTCCATCAGGTACGGCTGCGCCAGCAGGTAGCGCGTGTCCGGCCCGACTGGCGGCATTTCGTTAGAGTCCCGCATCGGCAGATAGACCGGCGTCGGCAGGCCCATGCGCTCGAACATGCGGGTAAACTGGTCCTCCACCACATCGGCCAGGCAGCCGACGATCATCAGCGACTGATCCGAGCCTTCGGGCAGCGCCGGCAACTCCGGGACCATCGAGGCGAGGCAGCCGTCTTCGCCTTGTGTGAAGGTGGTCTCGATGCCGCTGCCCGAGTAATTCAGGATGCGCACATCCGGGGCGTAATTCTTCGACAGCCGCTCTGCCGCTTTCGACAGGTCCAGCTTGATGACCTCCGACGGGCACGAGCCGACCAGGAACAACAGGTTGATGTCCGGCCGCCGCTCCAGCAGACGCGCGACGTTGCGGTCCAGCTCGTCATTGACATCCGCCATGCCCGCCAGATCGCGCTCGTCGATGATCGCCGTGGCGAATCGCGGCTCGGCGAAGATCATCACGCCCGCCGCCGACTGCATGAGATGCGCGCAGGTGCGCGATCCGACGATCAGGAAAAACGCGTCCTGGATTTTGCGGTGCAGCCAGATAATGCCCGTCAGGCCGCAGAACACCTCGCGCTGGCCGCGTTCACGTAAGACGGGGCGCTCGGTGCATCCTTCTTTCGGCGCGGGCACATCGGCGATGACGGCATGGCTCATTGCGCACCTCCGACCGGGCTGAGAGTGGTGTCGGCGGCCAGACGCTTGGCGGCTTCTTCGTCGCGGCGCGCAGCGCGCAGCTTCAGGACGAACTGCGCGGCGTTGACGACGTAGGCCGCATAGGCCGCAAGGGCGAGGATCATCTGTTCGAGCGGCGTGCCCCAGCCGAGGAAGACCGCGGCCAGATAGGCGGTGTGCAGCGCCAGAACGAGCATGGAAAAGACGTCTTCCCAGAAGAAGGCGGGGGCGAAGAGGTAGCGCCCGAAAACGACCTTCTCCCAGATCGCGCCGGTGATCATGATCGCATAGAGCACGAGCGTCTTGATGACGATCGACCAGGTCGCCAGCGCGAAGCCTTCGCCCGTCATGATGTAGCGGATGACGAAGGCCAGGCTCACCAGGAAGACAAGGAACTGAAAGGGGGCGAGAATCCCCTGAACCATCGTCCAGGGCGAGGAGTCGCGCCGCTCACGCTCTTCCGGCGTGTAAAGCGGCTTTCTCGGCGACTGACCCTGATGCTCCCGCATCGGTTGACCCTCTGTGAACTTTGATTGACACTCACACTGTAAGGCGGGGCGAGCGCAGGAGTCAACCATTCTTGACGTAAAGTTTGCTTTACATCCGCTTCAAGCTGTGTCTTAATCAAACTGCATCGCCGGAACGGCCGCTTCAGGCCGTGGTCCTCCGGTGTGGTGCAAATTGAGATGCAAATATTCATATATGACTCGCAATTGAGGAGGCGCGATCTCGGGCGAAAATTTGAGACAACTCTTCCCAACGGCATGGGCGTCGATGTACCTTGACAGTGCGGCCTTCCGTCACAAGGAGTGGCCGCGATGTCTCCGGCGTGTTGCTGGAAGCATCGTCAAGGGAGGAAGCGTCAATGCCAGTCACGAGGATACCGCAAGCCGACGCCGCCCCGGATGATCAAGACTTTGGGGGAGACGCCGACTATCAGATCGATGCGGAAGACGACAACGAGAGCCGCACGCCGATTACCGCGCGACGGCCAGCGAGTGAACGAGAAGTGTCAGAACAGTTGAGCCGCACAATAGAGTCCGAGGTCATTCCCCGGCTTATGCTGGCGCACCGGATTTCCCCGGAATGGGGGCTGACGCCCCTTGATGCGGCGCCGCAGCTCAAGGCCTGCAATGTCGAGGACTTCACGCAGCTGGTTCTGCAGAACGACTATGCGCTGGCGGCCGCCTACATCGAGTCGAAGCGCGCGGACGGGGCCGCGCTAGACCAGATCTTTCTGGACCTGTTGGCCCCGACTGCCAGGCTGCTCGGCGAGTACTGGGACAAGGATTACTGTGATTTCACGCAGGTGACCATCGGGCTGAGTATGCTGCAGCAACTGCTGCGTAAGTATAGTCCGGCGGTCACCGTGGACGGCGATTCGAACGCGCCGCTGCGCCAGGCGCTGGTGATGCCCGCGCCGGGCGAGCAGCACACCTTCGGCATCAGCATGGTCGAGGAGTTCATGCGCAGCGGCGGTTGGCATGTCGAACACCACCCCGCGCAATCCGCCGAGGAGTTGGTGAAGATGGTGCAGGATAATTGGTACGCCCTGGTGGGCTTGTCCTTGAGCCACGAAGGATTATACCAGACGCTATCGAATTGTATCGGCGACATCCGCCGCCAGTCGCGAAATGGCTCGATCGGCGTGATGGTCGGCGGGCCGTTCTTCCTGGAACACCCGGACCTGATCGAGAGCGTGGGCGCCGACGCAACAGCCGTCAACGGGCCTGATGCCGTTGTGCAGGCGCGCGCTCTGGTCCACCGCAAGCTAAGCGGCGGTCGAGAATGAGCATTGGAGCTGTTGGGCAGGGCATTATGACGAAAAGCACTGCTGTCCACGATGGAGTCATCCGCTTCCGGGCGCCTGAGCAGACCATCGGGGACTTAAATGCGGCCGCTGCCGCGAATGTAATAGCTGCCGCGTCAGACATCGCTTTCATCATCGACAGCGACGGCATCGTGCGCGATCTTGCCCTCAGCGATGAAGACCTGTCCGTGGCTCCGCCGGAAAACTGGGTCGGCAAGCTTTGGCAGGAAACAGTCACCTCCGAAAGCAAACCGAAAATCCGCGAATTGCTGGCCGCCGCGGCCGACGATGAACAGCCGCGCTGGCGTCAGGTCAATCATCCCACGGCGGAAGGCGGAAGCCTGCCGGTTCGCTATGCCGCGATCCCGCTCGGAGACCGTGAGCACATCGTCGCGATTGGCCGCGACATGCGCATGATGTCAAATCTGCAACAGCGGCTGATCCACGCGCAGCAGACCATGGAGCAGGAATACGCGCGCCTGCGTCATACCGAAACGCGCTATCGCCTGCTGTTCCAGATGAGTTCGGAGCCTGTGCTGATCATCAACGCGGCCAACTCAAAGGTCACGGAGGCGAACCCGTCCTCGGCGCGGCTTCTGGAGCGCGATATTGACCGCATCGTCGGCGCGAGCTTCCTGCAGCAATTCGACAGCCGCAGCCGCAAGGCGATCCAGTCTCTGTTCGGCGCGCTGGGAAGCTCGGGGCACGCCGACAGCATCAAGGTGCGCAGCGCCGACAGCGGCACTGAGTTCACGCTGAGCGCCTCGGTCTTTCGACAGGATCGCGCGACTCTGTTCCTTGCGCGGCTAAGCCCGGCCGAAGGGGCGGAAGCCGCGGCCGCCGCCGGCAAGGAGGCGGTGAATCTGCTTAGCGTCGTGGAGAACGCGCCGGAAGGCTTCGTCGTCACGTCGACAGACGGCAAAATTCTTACCGCCAACACGGCGTTTCTCGATCTGGCGCAGCTCGCCGTTCCGGAACAGATTCGCGGCGAGTCGCTTGACCGCTGGCTTGGCCGGCCCGGCGTCGAGTTCAATGCGCTAGTGCACAACCTGATCGAGAATGGCACCATCCGCCTGTTCGAAACCATCGTGCGCGGCCAATACGGCTCGACAACGGAAGTGGAGGTTTCCGCCGTCGCCGTTTTGAGCGGTGAGACCCCATGTCTTGGCTTTGTCATCCGCAATGTGAGCGGCCGGCCGGCAGGGGCCATGGAGGCGGCCGAACACCCGATGGCGCGGTCAGTGGAAAAACTGACCAAACTGGTGGGGCGCGTGCCGCTGCGTGATCTGGTCCGCGAGTCCACCGACATGATCGAGAAGCTGTGCATTGAGGCAGCGCTCGAACTGACCAACGACAATCGCGCGTCCGCTGCTGAGCTTCTCGGCCTGAGCCGCCAGAGCCTCTACGCCAAGCTGCATCGCTACGACCTTCTGGATAACGACTCCGCGTCGGACAAAAGCTGAGAGTCAAGCGCGCGCGACACTTCGCTTGCGGATGTGTAAAGTGTTGTTGACGCCAAAAAGCGTCAAGTGTACTTTACTTGCATGTCCGGTTCCGTGAACAGCAACGCTGCCCAGAGGCACGCTCAGCGCCCCGCGCCCGCGGCCGTTTTGGAGCTGTTGAAACCCATCACATGGTTCGCCCCGATGTGGGCGTTCGGCTGCGGCGTCGTGTCCTCCGGCGCTGCGGACTGGGCGAGCCTGCCGGTGATCGCGGCGGGGGTCGTGCTGGCTGGACCGCTGGTCTGCGGCACGAGCCAGGCCGTCAACGACTGGTTCGACCGGCATGTCGATGCGATCAACGAGCCGAACCGGCCGATCCCCTCGGGCCGCATCCCCGGGATGTGGGGCCTCTACATCGCCATCGCCGGAACGCTGATTTCGCTCGCGGTTGGCGCCGCGCTGGGCCCTTGGGTTTTCGCGGCGACGGTCGCCGGTCTGTTCCTCGCCTGGGCCTACAGCATGCCGCCGCTGCGGCTGAAGCAGAACGGCTGGTGGGGCAATGCGGCGGTCGCGCTCTCCTACGAGGGGCTGGCCTGGTTCACAGGCGCGGCCGTGCTGACCGCGGTGCTGCCCGACTGGAAGATCGTCGCGCTTGCGGGCCTCTACAGTTTCGGCGCGCACGGCATCATGACCCTCAATGATTTCAAGGCGATCGAAGGCGACAAGGAGATGGGCGTGCGCTCGCTCCCTGTCCAGCTCGGCGCGGCGCGCGCGGCCAAGCTCGCCTGTGTGGTCATGGCGATCCCGCAGGTCGTCGTCATCGGTCTGCTGTTCTCCTGGGGCACGCCATACCACGCCGCGGGCGTCGCTTCGCTGCTGGTTGTGCAGCTCTTCCTGATGCGCCGCCTCCTGCGCGACCCGCGCAAGAACGCCCCCTGGTACAACGCGACAGGCACGACGCTTTACGTGCTCGGCATGTTGGTCAGCGCCTTTGCCGTTGGCGCCGTCCTGATGGAGCAAGTATGACCGCGAAACCGCTCAGCTGGTTCGAGATTGTCCGCCTTGGTCTGGTCCAGACCGCGCTCGGCGCGATCGTGGTGCTGACAACCTCGACGCTCAACCGCGTGATGGTGGTGGAGCTGCAGTTCGCGGCGATGCTGCCGGGGGCGCTTGTCGGGCTGCACTATGCGATCCAGTTGTTGCGCCCGCGCTGGGGCTACGGCTCGGATGCCGGCGGGCGGCGGACGCCGTGGATTATCGGCGGTATGGCCGTGCTGTCGCTCGGCGGGCTTGGCGCGGCGGCCTCGACCGCGCTGATGGCCGTCTCGCCGGTGCTTGGCATCATCTGTTCGATCATTGCCTTTACCGCGATCGGCGTCGGCGTGGGCGCCGCGGGGACATCCCTGCTCGTGCTGCTGGCAACCCAGACTGCCCCGGGTCGCCGGCCCGCCGCGGCCTCGCTCGTCTGGATCATGATGATCGCCGGTTTCGTCGTAACGGCGGGCATAGCTGGCAGCTTCCTCGATCCCTACTCGCATGAACGGCTGGTCGCCGTCGCGGCGGGCGTCTGCGCGGCGGCCTTCCTGCTAACCGTCGTGGCGGTCTGGGGCGTGGAGCGCGCCCCTTCCGCGCCTGAGCCGTCGGAAACCGAACCGGCCGAGCCGAAGCCGCCCTTCATGCAGGCGCTGAAAGAGGTGTGGGCGGAGCCGACCGCGCGGCGCTTCACGGTCTTCGTCTTCGTGTCGATGCTGGCCTACAGCGCGCAGGATCTGATCCTGGAGCCGTTCGCCGGTCTCGTCTTCAACTTCACGCCCGGCCAGTCTACCCAGCTTTCCGGCGTTCAGCACGCCGGCGTGCTCGTCGGGATGCTGCTGATCGGCATCGGCGCGACGCTCGTCGGCCACCGCGACGCGGCCAGCATGCGCCAGTGGACGGTGGTGGGCTGCATCGCCTCGGCCGCTGCGCTTATGGGCCTGTCGGTCGGCGCGTTCGTCGGCGAATCATGGCCGCTGTGGAGCAATGTCTTCGCGCTCGGCCTTGCCAACGGTATCTTTGCTGTCGCCGCGATCAGCGCGATGATGGCGCATGCCAGTTCGGGGCGCGAAAAGCGCGAGGGCGTGCGCATGGGGCTGTGGGGCGCGGCGCAGGCGATCGCCTTCGGCGTCGGCGGTTTCCTCGGCACGGCGGCTGTCGATCTGGCGCGCGCCCTCTTCGACACCTCCATTACGGCCTACGCCACGGTCTTCACGATCGAAGGCATCCTCTTCCTGGTCGCCGCGGTGCTCTCCCTGCGGGTCGCTTGGGCGGCCCGGCGCAACCGCGAGCCCTCTGGTCCGTCCCTCGGCACCTTCGCCGCTGGGGAAGGCTATCTCGCAGACGCAAGCGGAAGGTGAAACCCATGTCAGAGTGTCAGACTTTCGACGTTGTTGTGGTTGGCGGCGGGCCGGCGGGCGCGACGGCGGCCAATGATCTCGCCCGCGAGGGCCACAGCGTGGCGCTGATCGACCGGGGCGGGCGCATCAAGCCCTGCGGCGGCGCGATCCCGCCGAAGCTGTTGCGCGATTTTGCGGTCCCCGAGCATCTGATGGTTGCGCAGGCAACCACGGCGCGGATGGTGGCGCCGTCGAAAAAGACGGTGGACATGGAGATCGGCGGGTTCGTCGGCATGGTCGACCGCGAGGAGTTTGACGAGTGGCTGCGCGACCGCGCCGCGCGCAACGGCGCGACCCGCTTCGCCGGGAGCTTCAAGCAGATCACGCGCGAGGCCGACGGTTACGCCACGGTGCATTTCGCCCCCAAGGGCGCGCTGAACGACGCGCGCGAAAAGGTGCGGGCGAAACTGGTGATCGGCGCGGATGGCGCGCGCTCGGCGGTGGCCAAGCAGGAAATCACCGATGGCGAGAACAACAAGTGCGTCTTCGCCTATCATGAGGTGGTCCGCTCGCCGGAAAATGGCGAGAATTTCGATGGCAGCCGCTGCGACGTCTACTATCAGGGCGAGGTGTCGCCGGACTTCTACGGCTGGATCTTCCCGCACGGCAAATGCACCAGCGTGGGCGTGGGCAGCGCGCACAAGGGCTTTTCGCTGCGCGGCGCGACGGCGGCGCTGCGGCAGAAGTCGGGCTTGGAGAATGTCGAGACCATCCGCTGCGAGGGCGCGCCGATCCCGCTCAAGCCGCTGAAGCGCTGGGACAATGGCCGGGACGTGCTGCTCGTCGGCGATGCCGCTGGCGTCGTGGCGCCCGCCTCGGGCGAGGGCATTTTCTACGCCATGACCTGCGGCCGGCGCGCGGCGGAGACGGCGGGCGAGTTCATCCGGACAGCCGATGCGAAAGTGCTGCGTCAGGCGCGCAAGCGCTTCATGAAGGAGCACGGCACGGTCTTCTGGATCCTCGGCATCATGCAGCACTTCTGGTACCGCGACGACGGGCGGCGCGAGCGCTTCGTGAACATCTGCGCGGACCGCGACGTGCAGCGCCTGACCTGGCAGGCCTACATGAACAAGAAGCTGGTGCGGGCGAACCCGATCGCGCATGTCCGCATCTTCTTCAAGGATATGGCGCATCTGCTGCGGATCGTTAATCCATGACGGATCGTGCAACGCGGATGTCCACGCTGTGGACGCAGGTGCTGGCGGCGGGGGCGGCGGCGATCGTCGTCGCGGTGCTCAGCAGCACCATGACCGACATCGGGCCGTGGTATCAGAGCCTTGAGAAGCCTTCCTTCCAGCCGCCGGACTGGTTGTTCGGCCCGGCCTGGACGATCATCTTTGCGCTTGCCGCGCTGGCGGGCGTGACGGCCTGGCGCGCGGCCGACGGCGTGAGCCGGGAATGGATCATCGCGCTGTTTGCGATCAACGGCACCCTGAATGTGCTGTGGACGGTGCTGTTCTTCCGGCTGCAGCGGCCGGACTGGGCGCTGATCGAGGTCGTTTTCCTTTGGTTGTCGGTGCTCGCGCTGCTGATCTATCTCGGGCGTTTCTCGAAGCTGGCCGGGGCGCTGATCGTGCCGTATCTGCTCTGGGTCGCGTTCGCCGGCCTGGTGAACTACCAGATCGTCCTGCTGAACGGGCCGTTCTAGCGGATGGCCGCGATGGAAGCGCTGTTCGCCTCCGGGCGGGTCGTGGATATCGCGCTGGTACTGATGGCGCTTGAGGCGGCCGGACTGTGGGCGTATCGGCGTGCGCGCGGCCGACCCTTTCCGCTCGCGGATCTGGCGTGGAACCTGGCGGCCGGGGCGTGCCTGCTGCTGGCGCTGCGCGCTGCGCTAACGGGGGCGGGCTGGCCGTGGATCGCGCTGTTCCTCACGGCCGCGCTTATCGCGCATATCGGCGATTTCCGCCGCCGCCTCGCCGCGCGGTAGGGCAGGGCGTTACTCGGCGTCCGCCGTCGCGGCCGGCTCGCCACCTTGCACCCGCTGCGCGAGCGCCGCCTCGATGAACGGCGAGATCTCCCCGTCCAGGACGGCCGATGGATTCGTGTTCTCCAGCCCCGTGCGCAAGTCCTTCACGAGCTGGTACGGCTGAAGCACGTAGGAGCGAATCTGGTGGCCCCAGCCGATGTCGGTCTTGGACGCGGATTCGGCGTGGGCTGCTTCTTCGCGCTTCTGCAGCTCCATCTCATACAGACGCGAGCGCAGCATCGCCCAGGCCGTCGCGCGGTTCTTGTGTTGCGAGCGCTCGTTCTGGCACTGCACGACGATGCCGGTCGGCTGGTGGGTGATGCGCACCGCGCTATCGGTGGTATTGACGTGCTGGCCGCCGGCGCCGCTCGCCCGGTAGGTGTCGATGCGGCAGTCGCTCTCGTTCACCTCGATCTCGATGTTCTCGTCGATCACCGGATAGACCCAGACCGATGCAAAGCTGGTGTGACGACGCGCGTTGGAATCGAACGGCGAAATGCGCACGAGCCGATGCACGCCGGATTCGGTCTTCAGCCAGCCATAGGCGTTGTGGCCCTGCACCTGCAGCGTCGCCGACTTGATGCCGGCTTCCTCGCCGTCCTGCACCTCAACCACGTCGACCTTGTAGCCGCGGCGCTCGGCCCAGCGCATATACATGCGCATCAGCATCTGCGCCCAGTCCTGGCTCTCGGTGCCGCCGGCGCCTGAGTGTATTTCGATGTAGCAGTCATTGGCGTCGGCCTCGCCGGAGAGCAGGGCTTCGACCTCATGACGCTGCACGTCCTGGCGAAGCGCCTCCAGCGCGGCCTGGGCGTCGGCGATGACCTCGTCCTCGCCCTCGGCCTCGGCCATCTCCATCAGTTCGATGTTGTCGTTCAGGCGCGTCTCAAGCGCGGCGTAAGTCTTGAGCGCGGACTCAAGCGTCTGGCGTTCGCGCATGATTTTCTGCGCGCGCTCGGCGTCGTTCCACAGCTCGGGGTTCTCGACCTCCGCGTTCAGCTCGTTCAAGCGTTCCTGGGCGGCATCCCAGTCAAAGATGCCTCCGTATCAGGGCGAGGGACTCGCGGATGTCGTCGACGAGGGCCTGCGCTTCCGCACGCATGCACACCTCCCATGATCGATGAGTGTTCACGCGGCGGGATCGCCGCGTTTGCAGATGATTGTAGGGCGCGGGCCGCCGTTTGTCAGTAGAGGCCGCCGGCTTCCGGACGCGGGCTTTCGCCTTCGGCGCCCGGCGCGAAGGCGCTGGGGTAGCCGACATAGGAGAACGGGTCCGGCGGCTCGTTGCCCGGTTTGAAGGCTTCCATTATGACGTTTTCGTCGCCCGCCTGTGCGCGAAGACCGGTCTTGGCGTTCACGCGGATCAGTTTGATGCCCTCTGGCGCGCGGAACGGTACGGCGGGCTTGTCCGCCAGCGCCATTTGCATGAAGTCGGTAAAGATCGGCGAGGCGACGCCGCCGCCCGTCTCGCCGCGGCCCATCGGCTGGGGCGTGTCGAAGCCAACGAACACGCCGGCTGCCATGTCCGGCGCGAAGCCGACAAACCAGGCGTCACGCTCGTCATTGGTCGTGCCCGTCTTGCCGGCCACCGGTTTGCCGACCTTCTGGGCGCGATAGCCGGTGCCGCGCTTCACCACGCCTTCGAGGATCGAAACCATTTGATAGGCGGTCATCGCGTCGATCACGCGCTCGCGGTTATCGATGAGCTGCGGCTCGTCCTGACCTAGCCACGCCTCGGCCTGACAGCCAACACATTCACGCTGATCATGCTTCCAGATCGTTTCGCCATAGCGGTTCTGGATGCGGTCGATCATGGTCGGCGTGATCTTGTTGCCGCCGTTGACCAGCATGCTGTAGCCGGCCACCATGCGCATAAGCGTTGTCTCGCCGGCGCCCAGCGCCATCGACAGCACCGGCATGAGATCGTCGTAGACGCCGAAGCGGCGCGCATATTCCCGGATAATCGGCATGCCGACATCCTGCGCCAGCCGCACCGTCATCAGGTTGCGCGACTTTTCGATGCCCAGCCGCAGCGTCGAAGGGCCGTAAAACCTGTCGCCATAGTTCTTCGGCCGCCACAGCCCTTGCTCCCCCGGCTGCTCAATCGCGATGGGCGCGTCGAGCACGATGCTGGAGGGCGTGTAGCCGTTGTCGAGGGCAGCGGCATAGACAAAAGGCTTGAACGCCGAGCCGGGCTGGCGCAGCGCCTGGATGCCGCGGTCGAACTGGCTCTTGTCAAAGCTGAAGC